>NZ_JACJSP010000011.1 GCF_014698235.1 Limnothrix sp. FACHB-406
AATGAGCGTAACATTGGTGTACTACTTTTTGATTGTTTGGGGTAAGAATTACATCTTCTTACCCCTTTTTTATAACCTGAATCTGTCATTCAACACTTCTGTTTATTTACCTATGCTAATCATCAATATTGGAGTGGGCGAGAGCTGCTGGGCTTAGCGGAGGAACTGCTGAGCCATGAAGTTGTGATTGAGCAAGTGAAGCAGCAAGCAGCCTTGCGTGCGCATCAATCCTATCGACAAGTGGTGCTGAATCTCCTGGGTAGATCGACTGTTCCCTATCGTTTGCAGGGCGATGTTTTTGATCTGGAGCAATTGGCTCCCTCCCTCAAGGTGGGGAATGATCGAGCCTCTCTGTTCAGTGGTTATTTGCATCAAATCTTCCTGTACTACCTATTTGAAGAACATGAAGCAGCTATAGCGTTAATTCCAAGGGTTCAAGAGTATCAGGATGCAGGAATTGGCTTCTTTTCAATGTCTACTTGGGTGTTTTACCAAGCGTTAATCGAACTTCAGCAGTACTCTTTGGCAACATCATCAGAACAGACCAAAATTTGGGAATCAGTGCAAGGGGCCCAAGATCGCCTTCATCAATGGGCAGTTTATGCGCCAGAAAATCAAGCGCATCGTTGGCAATTGGTGGCGGCTGAGGTTAATCGAGTGTTGGGGCAAAAAACTGAAGCGATCGAGACCTATGACTGTGCGATCGCTGATGCTAAAAAAAGTGGGTTTTCCCATGAGGAAGCTCTGGCCAATGAGCTGGCAGCAAAGTTCTACCTCCAATGGGGTAAAGAAAAGGTGGCTGCCGGTTATATGCAAGAGGCTTACTATGGCTATGCGCGTTGGGGTGCGAAGGCCAAAACTGCGGATTTGGAGCGACGCTATCCACAGTTGTTGAGTCCAATTTTGCGAGCGCCTGTGCCAGTTTTTAATCCCTTAGAAACGCTGGCAGCGGCTACAATTCCGCCGGCACTCCGCACATCTGCAATTCACAATTCTTCAGGCCAGGTTAGTGGTACGCCCAGTTCTTCTGCTTCCGACGTGAATGAAATGTTGGATTTGGCGGCGGTCATTCGTGCTTCTCAGACCTTGGCCGGTACGATTCAGTTAGATGATTTGTTGCGGCAACTAACACAAATTGTTTTGCAATGTTCGGGTGGCGATCGCTGTGCGCTGGTGGTTGCCGGTGGTGAAGGTGATTGGCAGGTGCGGGCGATCGCCCAGCCAGAATCAGTGAAAGTCTGCACAGAATCTTTGGAAACTTGCCCTGTTTTGCCAGTGCAGTTGGTGCAGTATGTGAAGAACACTGAGACAACAGTGGTGATTGACCAGGGCCAAACCAGCCTGCCCATCACAGATCAATATTTGATTCAGGCTGCCCCTAAAAGTGTGTTGTGCTTGCCAATTTTGAACCAATCGCAGTTGGTGGCGATTTTATATTTAGAAAATAGCGCGGTGGCTAATGTTTTTACGAACGATCGCCTACTGGTCTTGAACTTTCTCTGTGCCCAGGCTGCGATTTCTCTGGAAAATTCACGCCTATATCAGCAAGCCCAAACCTATGCCCACCAGCTTGAGCAGTCCCAATTACAGGTGGTGCAAAGCGAAAAAATGGCCTCGTTGGGCAATTTGGTAGCTGGTGTGGCCCATGAAATTAATAACCCGATCGGCTTTTTAAATGGCAGTATCCAAAATCTTCAGGATTCCATTGGAGATTTGCTAAGCCATCTATCGCTCTATCGGCAATATTACCCTGATCCTGAATCGGCCATTGAAAGCCATGCGGAAGCGATCGAACTAGACTTTTTAAGTGAAGATTTGCCGACGCTCTTGAAGTCTATGCAGTTAGCAACCGATCGAATCAAGGGAATTAGTAATAGCTTGCGAACCTTCTCGAGGGCGGACACCCAATATAAGATTCAGGCTCATCTTCACGAAGGGATTGATAGTACGCTGCTAATTTTGAAATATCGACTGAAGGCGAATGAGTATCGCCCAGCGATTCAAGTGATTCAAGACTATGGCAATGTGCCCCCGATCGATTGCTTTCCGGGGCAACTGAACCAGGTGTTTATGAATTTGCTGGCCAACGCGATCGATATGTTTGATGAGTTGGCCCAGGGGTCACCCTTTGAGCATTGGGTTGCCCATCCGCAACAAATTACAATCTGTACCCAAGTTGTGGATCAACAGGTGCAGATTGCTATTCGGGATAATGGGAAAGGGATGAGCGAAGCGGTGCGATCGAATATTTTTGACCATGCCTTCACGACAAAAGCCGTGGGCAAGGGAACGGGGTTGGGATTAGCGATCGCCCGCCAAATTGTTGTGGATAAACACGGGGGGAGCTTGGAGGTGCGATCCGAGATTGGCCAAGGTGCAGAATTTCTGATCAGCTTGCCAATTCATGGAGATTAAGGCTGTGAGATTAAGGCTGTGAGTCGGTTGGGCTGTGGCGGTCAGCGGCCCCAACGGACAATGACCGCGCCCCAGGACAGACCAGCCCCAAACCCAGCCAGGGCCAAGGTTTGGCCGGGCTGAATTCGTCCGTCACGAACCGCTTCATCAAGGGCGATCGGGATGGAGGCGGCGGATGTGTTGCCGTATCGCTCTAAGTTGCTGATGGTTTTTTCGTGGGGCAACCCAAGGCGATCAGCCACCGCATCGATGATTCGTTGATTCGCTTGGTGCAACAGCAGCCAATCTACTTGCTCGATCGACCGTTCCGCCCGATGCAAGGCCTTCTCGATCGCCTCGGGAACTCGCTTAACGGCAAAACGATAGACTTCCTGACCGTTCATGGTGATCGGCTGAAAATTGCCTTGACCCACCACGGTTCCGTTTTTGAGAGGCTGCTCGATCGTCTCCCCCGCCAGGTTCAAGACATGGTTCATGGAGCCATCGCTGCGTAGCTCAAACCCCAGCAGAGCATCGCTAGCGGCGGGTTGCTCCTGCAAATCGATCGCCTGTAACACCACAGCCCCTGCCCCGTCGCCAAACAGGATGCAAGTGCCCCGATCGTTCCAGTTCACCCAGCGCGAGAGCACATCGGCCCCAATCAGCAGCACATTGCGATAAACACCCGATCGCAAAAACTGAGCCGCCGTCACCAAGCCAAACGCAAACCCCGAGCAAGCCGCCGTCAAATCCATCGCCACCGCGTGGCTCGCCCCGATCGCCCCTTGGATCGCCCCAGCACTCCCGAACAAATCATCGGGCGTGGAGGTGGCCAGCAAAATCAAATCCAAATCAGCCGCCTGGAGATCCGCCATCGCCAACGCCCGCTGAGCAGCCTTTGCGGCCAACGGCGTGAGGGACTCCTGCGGTTGCGCCAAGCGCCGTTGACGGATTCCCGTTCGCGTGGCAATCCACTCGTCGGAGGTTTCAACCAACTGCTCTAGGGCGAGGTTGTCTAAAATTCCATCCGGCAAAGCTGAACCGCTGCCAATGAGGGCGATTCCAAAGGGCGATCGCGTTTGCATTAATTCTCCGAAGCAACAGCCTGCTGCACGCTTTGTTGATACTGGGCTTGGATTCGCTCAATCACACGAGATTCCACAGCCGCCTTGGCGAGGCGGATGGCCCCAAAGGCTGAAGGGGCCCGCGAGCTGCCATGGCCAATAATGCAAACCCCGTTCACGCCCAGCAACAAACCGCCCCCATGCTCCGCATGATCGACCCGTTGCTTAATGCGCTTCAGGTTGTGCTTCAACACCGTGACCCCAATTTTGCCGCGTGTGCCCTTGGGTAGTTCTTCCTTCACCACCTGAAGCATCGCGCTGCCCACCGCTTCCGCGAACTTCAGCAGCACATTGCCCACAAAGCCATCACAAACAGCCACATCGAACTGGCCTGAGAGGATATCGCGCCCCTCGGCATTGCCCGCAAAGTGAATGGCGGGATTTTCCGACAGCAACTGATGGGCCCGCAGGGCCAGTTCATTGCCCTTACATTCCTCTTCGCCAATGTTGACCAAGCCCACATTGGGCCGTTCCACCCCCAAAACATGTTGGCTGTAGATGGAACCCATCACGGCAAATTGCTCTAGGAATTTGGGGCGACAGTCCACATTGGCCCCCACATCCAAGATCAAAACTTGCTTGCCATTGACCTGGGTTGGCAACACGGCCCCGATCGCGGGGCGTTCAATGCCCGGAATTCGTCCCAACCGCAGCAGTGCCGCCGCCATGGACGCGCCCGAGTGCCCCGCCGAAACCACAGCATCGGCTCGGCCTTCCTTGACCAGATTCGTGGCCACATTGATGGAAGAATTGGGTTTGCGGCGCAGGGCGGTTAATGGCTCTTCGTCCATCTCCACCACACCATCGGCGGGCACAATTTCGAGGTTTGAACCAGCATTGTGCTCTTTCAGGCAAGCCTCGATTTTGTGGGGATCACCGACTAGCAGAACCTTAACCCCCAGTTCTTCGCTGGCGCGCACGGCTCCGGCGACGATTTCTTCGGGGGCATAGTCGCCGCCCATTGCGTCAATTGCGATTCGATCCCCAGTTGACCCCATAGAAGCCGAACACGGTAGAAGTCTCCCAAATTTTACCAGACAGGGTGCAAATGGCTGTCGTTTGGCAATTGGGTTTGGCAATTAGGCCGAATCGCTGGGCTTGGCAATTGGGTTTGGCGGCTTTTGGGGAGAGCGGCCGGTGGCTGCTGGGGAATGGTGAACTCCGTGAGCCGATGCAACCGAGACTCCGGCCCTAAGTTAGAGTTAAGTTCGGGGCCGATCATCGATTGAGCTTGGGTTGGTTTGGGTTGACTTGGGGTTGTTGGCCGCCAAACATTGAGCACAGCACTGAACACAGCAAGGGTAGATGAGCACAGCCCTGTGGCCGGTTGCTTGTGGTTCGGGATCGGCTGCCGGCGCTTGCGGCCTAGATTTGCGGTCTACGATTTGCGGTTCTAAGATCGATTGTCTTCATCCATCCGTTTGATCAATGCCGATCGAGCCACAGCCGAGGGGTAATGGGGCGATCGCCCTTGATGAAACTGGTTGCATCTCCGGTGATCCCCTGTGATCGATCAAGGGAAGATGGCTCGCCATCAACTGCATGAGTGATTTCATGACCGATCATGCGTGATGCACTGGGGGAATCGATCGGGACTCAGATCAACGACTGATTGACCCATCATCGATCACAATCAACTTGAGATTCACAGTCCCCTTGATCAGTACCCATTGATGAGACTGATCGGCCCGATCAGACCGATCACGTTAACTGATCGCTACTGCGCCAATCCATTAAATCTAGTGATTGGGTGAGGGCGATCGGGAAAATCGGGGCGATCGAGGGTGGGGCAAGGTGATCGAAAGGTGATCAACTCGACGGCGATCAAGGCGATCAAATTAATGAAATCGATTGACCTAGAGCCATCTGCATGGAGATCAGGCGATCGATGACATTAATGGAGATCCGCAATGAAATCCGCAACCCCAATGCTCAAATATCTTGCGCAATCTACTGTCTGAGCCTGTCGGTGGCCAGGATGCATGGAAATTGAAGCGGCTGTTCAACGAACCTTTGCCACAGGCTCAGCGTCTGGATCGGTGGCGGAAGCGGCACGGCGCTGGATGGCTCTGCCCGATAGTGCTGCCCGATCGAGTTGTTTGCTGGTTCTCGAAAGCAATCAGCTTAAGGGCGTGGTCTTGCCTCGGGATCTCTTGCGGGCCCTGGCCACTCAGCCCACGCGGCTGCTGGGAACCATTGCCCAGGCCGTCCAACCAATCTTGCTCAAGGACTTGGGGCAATGGATTGGCACCATTGAGGGCCTCCGAACCCTGTTGGATCTGTTTACCCGCCAAGGCCTCGATATTTTGCCCGTGGTGGATGGGGGACTGCGGCCCCTCGGGGTGTTGCCGCTGATGGTCGTTTCCCAAGAATTGATTTTGCGCCTGCAACAACAGGCTGATCACCGTGACCTGGCTGAGCAGCAGTTAATGACTGCCTATGCCGAAATGCGGGGCATGTTGGAAGCCCTGCCGGATCTGGTGCTGGAACTGTCAACGGAGCAGGCCCATGTGCGGGTGATGCCTACCCAGTTGGCCCAGGTGTCGAATCATGGGGGTGAGCTAATTAATCAGATGGTGGAAATTCTGACGGATTCCACCCGATCGGGCCCTTGGTTGGCCGCTGCGCGGGAAGCTATTCGGCAACAACGTTCCCTGTCCTTGGAATATTCCCTGCGGCTGGGAGAACAGGAGGCTTGGTTCATTGCCAACATTGCCCCCACCTCCCACAGCAGCGTGATTTGGGTGGCGCGTGATATCAGCGATCGCAAACGGGCCGAGCGGGCCCTGGCTGAAGCCAATGTTCAGCTCAAGGCTTGGATTGATACCCTAGAGCGCCGTAACCAGGAGTTGAAACTGCTGGGCGATCTCAGCGGTCTGCTGCAAACTTGCCTGAGCATCGCTGAGGCGGGCCGCGCCTTGCCCAGTGTGTTGATGGCTTTGTTTCCCCGCTGTAGTGGAGGGGTGTTTTTATACGACGACAGCAAGGGCGTATTTTCCCTGATCAGCCAGTGGGGCGATAGTTTCTCCAGCCAATCGACCTTTGCCTTTCGCCATTGCTGGGCCCTGCGGCGTGGGCGATCGCACCGAGTAGAATCGGGGCCGCAAAACCTGCGTTGTCAGCACGCCTTTGAGGGGTTCATTGGCGAATCTCTCTGTATGCCCTTGGTGGGGCGGGGGCAAACCTTGGGCCTGTTGCACCTTTGCACCCAGCCCAATCAGCGTCTGATTTCCGAATACCAACCCATGGCCACGGCCGTGGCGGAGCACTTGGGCTTGGCCTTGTCTGATATGCAATCGCGCCAAAAACATAACCTGGTGACGCTTCAAGATGAGGATGCGCAACTGTTTAATCGGCAATATTTGGAGCAGCGGCTTCAGCGCGACTTGTTAAGTATGGCTCGTGCCCAGCAACCCTTGAGTTTGTTGGCGATCGCCCTGGATGGTTTGGCTGTGGCGGAGCGCCTTTCGGGCCAAGATACCAGCCGATATTTGTTGCAACGGGTGGTGATGCGGTTGCGCAACCATATCTCTGAGTTGGAAGCCCTGGGGCGCTACGGCAAATATGACTTGGTGCTGTTGTTGCCCAACACGGAGATTGAGGAAGCCTGTCGCCGAGCGGAGCGGTTGCGCCAACTGTTGTCGTCGCTGGATGCGTCCCTGCTGGAGTTTGCGCCCCAAGGAATTGGCGTGGCGATCGGGATTGCCAGTTTCCCAGACCATGGCCGCACGGCGGCTGAGTTGTTGCACCGGGCAGACGTGGCCCTTTATCGGGCCCGATCGGGCAAGGGTAACGGGATTGTGCCCTATAGCTTGCCCGACAGCGATCGCGCCTAAACTGCCCATTTCCGCCCATTTTCGCCCATTTCCGCCCATTCGCCCTGATTGTGCCCCTGAGCGTCCTGTCCCGAAACGCTACCCGATCGCGGGCCTCGCTAAGATAGAAGGCCCCAAGCGGCGGTTCGCGAACCAAAAGTCGGGCCATGTCGTCAATTAGCGTTAGAGTAGCCACGATGCGCGATCGACCGTCGCTTTCTACTGTTGTTGAGTTTCGTTGGTATGGTTCAGCAATTGCCCGATCGTCCCCTGCCCGCCGCCGACCAGGTTGATAAAATCACCCTGCCGAAAACTAGCGAATCGGAAACGCTGAAAAAAATTCGCCACACCACTTCCCACGTGATGGCCATGGCGGTGCAGCGCTTGTTTCCCAAGGCTCAAGTGACGATCGGCCCCTGGATCGAAAACGGCTTTTACTACGATTTTGATAGCCCCGAACCCTTCAGTGAAGAGGCGTTGAAGGCGATCAAAAAAGAGATGATCAAAATCATCAACAAAAAGCTGCCGGTGATTCGCGAAGAGGTGTCCCGCGAGGAAGCCAAGCGCCGGATTGAGGCGATCGGGGAACCCTACAAGCTGGAAATTCTCGACGACATCAAAACCGAACCGATCACCCTCTATCACCTGGGCGATCAGTGGTGGGATCTTTGCGCCGGGCCCCACCTGGAAAACACCTCAGAAATTAACCCCAAGGCGATCGAACTGGAAACCGTGGCCGGAGCCTATTGGCGCGGCGATGCCACCAAGGCCCAGCTCCAGCGGATCTATGGCACGGCCTGGGAAACCCCCGAGCAACTGACCGAATATAAACGCCGCAAGGAAGAAGCCCTGAAGCGCGATCACCGCAAACTGGGCAAAGACTTGGGCTTGTTTATCTTTGCGGATCCCGTGGGTCCGGGCTTGCCCCTCTGGACTCCCAAGGGCACGATGCTGCGATCGATCCTGGAGGACTTCCTCAAAGGCGAACAGGTCAAGCGCGGCTATTTGCCCGTGGTCACGCCCCACATTGCCCGCGTGGATTTGTTCAAAACCTCCGGCCACTGGCAAAAGTACAAGGAAGACATGTTCCCGATGATGGCCGAGTCGCCGGAGGAGGCGGCCGCCGAGTTGGGCTTTGTGCTGAAGCCGATGAACTGCCCCTTCCACATCCAAATCTTTAAGAGCCAGTTGCGATCGTATCGGGAGCTGCCGATGCGCCTGGCGGAATTCGGCACGGTCTATCGCTACGAGCAGTCCGGCGAGTTGGGCGGTCTAACACGGGTGCGCGGCTTCACGGTGGATGACTCCCACCTGTTTGTTGCGCCCGAGCAGTTGGATGCGGAATTCCTGAAGGTGGTGGATCTGATCCTGACGGTGTTCAGGGCGCTGCAACTGAAGAATTTCAAAGCGCGTCTTAGCTTCCGCGATCCCGACTCCGACAAGTACATCGGCTCCGATGAGGCCTGGAATAAGGCCGAAAACGCCATTCGATCGGCCGTGCAAACCCTGGGCATGGATTCCTTTGAGGCCCCCGGTGAAGCGGCCTTCTATGGTCCCAAGCTGGACTTCATTTTCCAGGATGCCCTAGAGCGCGAGTGGCAACTGGGGACAGTGCAGGTGGATTACAACCTGCCGGAGCGGTTTGATCTGGAATACGTCGCCGCCGATGGCAGCCGTCAGCGGCCGGTGATGATCCACCGGGCCCCGTTCGGTTCGATCGAGCGGTTGGTGGGCATCCTGATCGAAGAATACGCCGGAGATTTCCCCTTCTGGCTGGCTCCCGAGCAAATTCGGCTGTTGCCCGTGGGTGACAATTTCCGCGACTACGCCGATCGCGTCGTGGAGCAACTGCAACTGGCGGGTATTCGGGCCACGGTGGATGGTTCGGGCGATCGGCTGGGCAAAATCGTCCGCAACGCCGAAAAGGAAAAAATCCCCGTGATGGCCGTGGTCGGCGAAAAAGAGCTGGAAACCAACAGCCTCAGCCTGCGCACCCGGGCCGACGGTGATTTGGGATCGGTGACGGTGGCCACCACGATCGAACGGGCCACGGCCGCCAACCGCGATCGCACCAATTTTTAGAGTTCAGGGCAGCGCCAGCCCAGAAAAGCTCTAGCCTAGGGAGGTGGAAACGGCCGACCGTGCCCCTGTTCCCGATCGAGGATGTGCCTCGTTTGCCCATCGCCCCGTCCTCGATCGTCCAACGGCTCAACAGTTCCTCATCTAGTTCCCATCAAGTCCCCATCACAAGTACCGCTTGAACTTTGCGATGAAACTTCAATCCACAATCGCAGCGATCGCCCTGGGTTTGCCGCTGCTGCTGACCCCCACCGCTGCCCAAGCCAACGAATATGATCGCTGTGTGCGCGACCTGCGCGACTCCAACATCAGCCCCGACCTGATTGCTAGCTCCTGTGCCTATGTGCTCCACCCCGAGGACTTGGGCGACTGCGTGGAGCGAATTGACGAAAAAACCACCATCTCAGCGGAGGCGGCCCTCAGAACCTGTCGGCAAGCTCGCCGCCCGATCGACACCGCCAACTGTGTGGTCAGCATCTCGCGGGCCGGAGCCGTTGACGGCAGCGCCGTTTTGGATCACTGTCGCCGCAGTTTGCTGCCCGAACGGTTTGCCCGTTGCGTCACCACCCTGAATCGCCAGGTGACCAGTGACCTCACCACCGCCATGGGCCAATGCATTGACGGGCGCGATCGCCCCCGTGACATGTATCCCGAATATCCCGGGCGATCGGGCAACTGAAATCGGTGACTGAGATCGTGAAACTGAGGCCGTAGATCAGCGTTTTGGTTGATTTGGGTCCCAGTTGATTTGGGTTCGATCGGGTTTGGCCCACCTGTCCGTTGCCCTGCCAAGCCCACACCCCCCTCAAGAGAACTGGATCTATCTCCTAGGGTTAAGCCGCAGTCGTTGAGGCTGAACCGCTAACCCCAGGAGATAGACCCAATCTCGATGATCTCAATGGTCAGTAGGATCTGTAGTCCCGACGGCGATTGGGGCCCGGTCGTTGGTCGGTTGTTTTTGAATGGTTGATGGATTGTTCACGGCATGGTGCCCCCTCTCACCTTGCCTAGTGTCCTAGGAAATCCCTGGAAATCCCTACTCGCTGCGGCCCACCAATTTGGGAATCGGCGGAGCGACGGGCAATAGGTTGGCATCCTTGGTGACAATGTGGCCCACGTAGAAAGCCCCCGCTTCAATATTCAAGGCGCTAACCACCACGTCCCCCTCCAAGCGCGAGGTGCGCGTTAGGGTCAGACTTCCTTCGGCCACAATACTGGCCTTCACTGTGCCGTGAATGATGATGTTGCCGGCTTTGACCTCGGGCCCTTCGATCGAGCCAGTCGCCGAAATCTCCAAATCCCCATTCACTTCCACCGTGCCCCGCACCGCACCATCAACCCGTAAACCGCCCTGGACTCTTAAGTTTCCTTGAAAATCACTTCCCTCAGCCAAATAGGTCACTGACGGCATTAGTTTTTTGCTACGTCCAAACATCGGTTAACTCCAGAGTCACTATTGCATTGATCCATCCCCGCTTCCCTCCCAGCACGCGGCCTCGCGATCGAGGCCTGCTTCATTTTTCAACTCCTTGAAACTGCCTGAACTACTTTGCAAGTTTGCTGGGTCAGTGACCCAGTTGGTGTTGCCATCAACAACAATTTATACTTCCGATCCTTGTTGTTTTTCTGACTTCTTAGTTTTTCTGGCCCCTGCGTTTAAGGCTTGTTACTGATGGTGGCTTGTCCTGGGGGATAGAGTTGTCTTGAGATTAATATCCGCAGCCTGATCTCAGGGTTTTTACGGAATAAGATGCACTGATTTGAGTAGTGGATGAAACTGTGAATCAACTATCGCCAAACGGTTTTGCGCTTGTGGTTGATGGAAGAGGCGCAAATAGGGGCTAAGTTCTAAAATTCCCAAAAATTGCCCAAAATAAGCTCAAAATTCTGAAAAATTTGACTTTTCTCGACAATGATCGCCAAGAATTTTCTGAACGACGGTTTTCTAAACTTCAGAACAATCAATGCGACTCAGACCCTATAAACCCAAACGAACACAAATCAATCACAGTCAGTCTTTGAGCGTAATTTTGCTCGGATCATTGGGCTTGCGACTAATAGGGAGTTGAGCTATGGGCGAGGGCTACTGAATTTGGATGTCGCTTTACCCGTGACGGGTCATGCCCCCTGGAGGATTGTGGGACATTTTGGAGAAGCAATGATTGCAAGATACTCTGAAGGATCTATTTTGAAGGATCTAGAAGGATCTATAGGGTATAGCAATAGGGTATGGCGATCGACTGGCAATTTCGGCTCGGCTGTGCCGTGTGGTCTTATCCCGGTTGGGTGGGTTCGGTGTATCCGCCGAGAACTTCGGGGCAAAAAGCCCTGCGTTGTTATGGCGAGCGGTTTTGGGCCGTTGAGGGCAACACGACGTTTTATGGTGTGCCCACGGCAGCCACGGTGCAGCGCTGGGGATCGTTGGTTCCCGATGGATTTCGCTTTTGCCTGAAGTTGCCTCGGGATGTGACCCATCTGGGGCCCTTGCTCGATCGCGGGCCGGCAGCGTTGGCCTTTGCGGAGCGAGCGGCGGCCTTGGGCGATCGGCGCGGGCCCTTGTTTGCCCAGCTTCCTCCTAGCTACGGCCCCAGCCAGAGCGCAGATCTACGACAGTTTTTGAGCCAATGGCGACAGTCAACCGATGTTCCTTTGGCTTTGGAGGTGCGTCACCGGGATTGGTTTTTGCCCCATTGGCGCGATCGTCTCAATGGTTGGTTACGAGAACTGGGGATTGGTCGGGTGGTGTTGGACACGCGGCCCATTTATCGGGGTTTGGATTTGGCCCGGGACGATCCCCAACGGCAATCCCAGCGCCGCAAACCGGATTTGCCGCTGCAAGCCTGTGTAACGGCGGAGTTCGCGATCGTCCGGTTCATTTCCCACCCGGAAGCCTGGCGCAATGAGGCTTATTTGTTGGAATGGCGCGATCGAGTGTTGCGCTGGCTGGAGCGAGGAGTGCAACTGTATTTTTTTGTCCATTGCCCGATCGAGGAGCATTCGCCCCACACGGCCCGCCAGTTTCAGGCTTTACTAGAGGCGGCGACGGTTCCGGCCGTGGCCGCGATCGCCCCGTTGCCTTGGAATCAGTTATCAATCACCGAAGGTGCGGCAGCAATGGCCAGGGATCGGACTGGGGGCGATCGCCTCGGATCCCAAAACGATTCCCAAAACGATCAGCTTTCCCTGTTTTAGGGAGCCGTATTTTAGGAAAAGAGACCGCAGCGAGGCGACTACATCAAACCGGTGCGATCAACCAACAGGGCCACACCTGCCGAAAAAGCCGTAATGCCCATCGCGATCCAGGGGCTTTGGCCGAACGCCACCGCGAAGGACACCGCCACACCGGCTCCAACGGCAGCGGAAATAACACCAGTGACCAAATCTTTTTGCTCGGGTTGCATGGTTTTTCCCTTGATGATTTCTTAAACAAAAGGCACTAATAAGAACCGCTAATGAGCGGCTGTGCTGTCCCAAATTACCATCCCGATTTAGCTGGGTGTTTGGGAAAGTCCCGGCTTTGCAATTAACCTTTAATAAGCTTGAGAATTCTTGAAATTTCGCGATAAAAATTCACAAATCAGCCAAATTTTCGTCGATCAGAACGCAATAAACGGCAATGACTAAACAAATAGCAGTTCCAATGCAGTCGCCTAAAAACGGGAGTGCCAAGGGCCGATCAGTGAAATGGCCGTGAACTAGTTGGCGAGTTGGTCAACAGGCATCTGGGAGCTAGAAAAATCGTAAAAATCTGTGAAAAAGATAAGAAAATGAACAATATCAATCAATAAACGAATTAAAAAATGAATTTAAGGGCAGATCTAGACATGAAAACTAGAAAAATCAGCAACATAGCCAGAACAATCGTCAAAAGCACAACAATCAACAAACAGGGATCAACAACCAATAATCAACTAATCATCCACAAATTAGGGATCAACCAGCAGCTATTAGAACGCAGGTATTTGAACAAAGAGCGCACAGCGAAAGGAGAACTGTGCGCCCTTTGAGAAATGGTTGAACGTAATTCAAAACAATTCAACGCGATCCAAAATCCAAAAATAGATCCCCGATCGGGTGGGTGGGGGCTGAGTGTCTAGACCCGACTGCCTAGACTCGACTGCCGAGGAACTGCTCGATCGCGTCGGCCTGTTCCCAACCATGGCGCACGCAATCACCCAGCGCTACGCCGCCTTCATAGTTGCTGCAAGCAAAGAGGCCAGGCCAATGCTGAAGCTCCTGGTGCAAGGTGGCCAGGCGAGACCCATGCCCGATTGTGTATTGCGGGATTGCCCGTCGCCAGAGTTTGACCGACAGCACCTTGGGCGGCACGTCCTGTTTCAGCAAAATCCGCCGCACGTCCGCATGAACCATTTGGGCGATTTCGTCTTCGGTTTTGTGGATCAGGGTGGGGTTTTGTGCGCCGCCAATGAAGTTGATTAGGTGGGCCCAACCTTGGGGAGCGCGTCCTGCAAACAGGCTGGATGCCCAAATGGTTCCTAGGGTTTGCAGGCCCAGGCTGCGGGGAATCAGGTTGCCAAAGCCGCGCAGGGACTGGGCAAAGGCGGTTTCGGGATAGGCCAAAATTACGCAGGCAACGGCGGGGTAGGGAATGGCGTTGAGGGCGGTGCTGGCTCGGGGGGCGAGGGGTTCTAGCAGTTGAGCCGTGACCGGAGCTGGGGTAGCCAGAATGATCGATCGAGCCGTGATCTGTTGGGGGCCATCGGGGCTGGCGATCGCAACCTGGTAAGTGCCTTGGGGATCACGGGCGATCGCTTCCACTTGCCAACCCAGCTTGACCCGATTGCCCAAACCGCGTGCCACCGCTTCCGGCAAAGCTTGCAGTCCCTCGCGGAAGGATCCCAACTCCCCAGACTTGGGCTTGGGTAAGCGGGGATCGGCTGGGGGCGCTTGTTTGGCCGCTTGGCGTTTGGCCCAGAGAATCCGCGCTGCCCCGGCTCCCAAGCCACCACCGGCCGCTTGCATGGCGGCCATTTTGCGGAAGGCTGCCGAAGCACTGAGGGCATTGGGATCTCCGGCATAAACCCCCGAGATAAAGGGATCCACGAGGCGCTCCATGGCTTCTTGACCCAGGTGGCGAGTGAAGAATTCACGGACGGTTTCTTCGCCGCCCCTTGCCGAAATGGCTGCACCCACGATCGGGGGCACAAAACCCGCCGCACCTAACAGCAGTCTGGCTTTGCCCCGATCGCTCAGCAAGGTGGAATTCCAAAATGCGCCGGGACTCATGGGAATGGCTTGTAACCGACCGTCCCAGTAGACAAATCGAGGCAGCTTGCCATCCGCAAACACCAGCTCATCCTTCAACCCCACTTCCACGGCGAGTTTCAGCAGCTCTGGCGTGGGGGCGAAGCTGTTGGGCCCCTCTTCCCACAGGAACCCATCGGCCGATCGGGTGGTGATGTTGCCGCCCACACGGTTTTGCGCTTCCACCACCAGGGTCGATCGCCCTCGGTTGCCCGAGTGATTCACCAAGCGGTGGGCAGCGCTCAAGCCCGTTAAACCCGCGCCGACAATCAACACATCGATCGTCGTCGATCGATCCGTTGTCCCTTCAACCCCAATCGGTGCAGCAACCACCACGGCTTGATCTCCTTTTTTCAAGTTTTCTCAAAACAATTTCAAATTCAAACGCCAGCCCACGAATGGGGCTAGTTGCGCTAGTTGCGTTAATTGCACTAGTTGCCCTGGCTTCCCTGAGTTCAATCAATCGCTTGAAGGACGGGTGATTCCAGGTGCTTGCAGTTATTCGCAGGCGCTCGCGGTTGATTTCAGTCGATGCGATCTCGATGCGATTTCAAGCGATGTGGGATCGATCGAGTGAATTGATTTAATTGTGCGGTTTTTGGGGCTGGGGCGATCGGGTCTCGGGAGGAGGGGCGATCGGCCAGCCAACCGCTTCTTAATTTAACCGTTGATGGTCTTTTATCTTTTTATCGTTATTGGGTTATAAAAAATCAATAATGACCCTCAAGGAATGCTGAGTGAGCCAATGCTGGGCGAGCTAATGCGGGGCTGCCGGGTAACTGAGGATCGCGCTCTGAACGTAGAAGGCGATCGCCCGATCGAGCAATCGCCTTCCCCTCAAGTAAGCCTCAAGCAACCCTGAGCACCAGTCCCAAGGGATCCAAATTTTCCCGATGATTGCCTAACGCAGAGCTGCGATCGGGACGGCCGCCTTGGAATCGGTCATTGGCTGGGGCGATCGCGCCACCAACACCTCCCGAATCAACCGGGCGATCGCGCGTTGGGCTAACTCTCCGGCGATTTGTTGACCCAACTGCTGGGTTTCCGGCCGCACCAGGATCCGCGCCGCCAACTGCAACAGCTTCATGGAATCAAACCCAGGCGTTTCCTGAAGCAACTGCCAAATGCGTTGCAACCGCTCCAGGGTTTCGCGCGGGTTGCTGGGGTTGGTTCCCGGGTTGGAACTTGCCGGACTGCCCGGGTTGCGGTTCAGGAACTTGCCCCAATTGTCCAAGAGCGATCGCCAAGCACTTTGGCCCGCCGCGTCGATCGCTTCCACTAACCGATTGGCGACCTGCTGGCGAATAAATTCCCCACGCTCCGAAAACAGAAACTCTGCTGCCCGATCAATCCCTTCATTGAGATCATAATCAGTACTGTCCTTGGCATTTCGCAACAGATTTTCTAACCGATTCCAACGAAAATCTCCTTCCCGAAACAGCAAATCTTGCAACGAAGCCCGTAGTTCTGGAGCCGGATCCGTGAGCAATCGTTTGGCAATGTAAGGATAGGCTTTGCTGAGCACTTTGAATTCCGGATCCACATTGATCGCAATCCCTTCGAGGGTCACCAGCGATCGAATAATCAGGGCATAGTAAGCCGGAACTCGAAACGGATATTCATACATCACCCCTGACAATTGATCGGTGATATTTTTGAAATTCAGCTCCGAAACACTCGATCCCAACGCATTGCTAAACACGCCGGATAGGGCTTGGGAAATTGGCTCCAAATTGGTGTCAGGGGTCAAAAACTCCAGCTTCACATAGTCTTCCGCCAATCGAGCAAAATCGCGATTCACCATGTGAACCACCGCTTCGATCAGTCCGTAGCGCTGATATTTTTTAACCCGGCTCATCATCCCAAAATCGAGATAAGCCAATTGACCATTGGGCATAGCCAACAGGTTGCCCGGGTGGGGATCCGCATGGAAAAAACCATGTTCCAGCAATTGCCGCAGAGAACACTGCACCCCCACATTTACCAAGTGGGTGGCATCAATGCCTTGTGCGGCCACTTCTTTCAAATTGGTGAGCTTGGTTCCCGAAATCCACTCCATGGTTAACACCCGTTTGCCGGTGTATTGCCAATAGATTTTGGGCACGTAAATTTCTGCCATGGAGCCATAGAGCTTGGCAAATTGTTCTGCGTTTCGCCCTTCTTGGGAATAGTCCATTTCCTCAAAAATGCGGGCCGCAAATTCATCGGTAATGGCAACTAGGTTGCTCCGCAGTCGCTTGACATTTTTCATGGCCCATTTGGCAAGGCCACGCATGATGTAAACGTCAAGTGTGATTTGCTCCGTGAGTCCGGGGCGTTGCACTTTCACGGCAACGGCTTCCCCAGTTTTCAATTTGCCGCGATAGACTTGCCCCAGGCTGGCGGCGGCAACGGGTTTTTCGCTGAGTTCGGCAAAGCAATTTTCGGGGCGATCGCCCAATTCTTCCTCAATGAATCGGTAGGCAATTTCATTCGGAAAAGCTGGCAATTGATCTTGCAGTTGGGTCAACTCTTCCAAATAAACCGGCGGCACGAGGTCGGGTCGGGTGGAAAGGGCTTGGCCCACTTTGATGAAGGCGGGCCCCAACTGGGTCAGCAATTCTCGTAACTGGCGGGCGCGGCGGGCTTCGTTGCGCTTGACTTGGTTGCTCTGGCGATCGCGCCAAATCGCAAAGGCAAACATGAAGCAGGGCCACAAAACGGCGATCGCCCGTTGCAGCACTGCCCACCAGCGTCCTCGATAGGCCGCGTCGATCGCGTCTGGGTCGTAGTGGGGCGATCGATAGGTTTCGATGTCTTCGTCGTCGGTGGGCCCCTGATTTGGCGATACCGGCGCGGAAACATCCTCTGCCACTGCCCGTGCCTCGATCGTGGCCCGTTTGGGATCCGTCGCATCAAACACAGGAGTCATCGCTGAAGTCATGGCGAACGTTGCCTGAACCAGTTACTTAGTAACCAATTGTAAATACTGTCGCCATCAATCGTTGGATTTCGATGGCGATTGAATAGGAATTGATTGACAACGGGACAGCCTTAGAGGGCAAACGGGGAGCTGAGTTCAGTGGATCGCCACGGCCCGTAAGGCTCTCCGCGATGGTTCACGGTTAACCGAAATAATCAGAACCATTCCCGAGCTTTCCGATCTTTTTGACGAATCGTCTCGAATCCTTAAGGAACTGGGCCTTGGCCCATCGAAAAGCCCCGGTTTCCTCCATGATGGTTAATTGTTCTCGGCTTTTCGCGCCCTGCAACCCTAACGGAAACGTCGCTTGAAACGTTGGTGAATCAGGCCTTGAACGATCCTGATTGGCTGAACTGAGGGGAGAAAAAGCCAAGGGCGAAAAGCCCAGAGTGCAAAACCAAAATCCAAGGGGGGCGTGATGATGTCGATCGGGCTGGAGGACGATCGCGATCGCAGTGTTTCTCCGCAATTTCAGGGATGCTGAAACTAATCAATTTCTCCAGCGATCGGATCTTTTTCCGATCAGTCCCTAGTCTCTCCCTGGAATCTAGTCTCTCCCTGGAATATTGATGTCTTGATCGGGTGCAAAACCTTAACCCAGTCCAGTTCAGGTCAGGTGCTTGACAAATTTTCCAAATTCAGGCCCAAAATTCCAAAACTAGGTTAAACTTAGGTTAAGAAGCCCTTAAGGGAGCTTCGTTCGCGCCCAACTCACGCCGTTACCGCGATCGCCCAGCGTTATCCTCCAACCAGGTGCAATCAGACCTTAACCCTCTGCTCTAACATCTTCCGGAAGCTCGCGATCGCCTCTTCGTCCATTCACAAATCGTGTATGACCTGGAGGTTATCCCATGAAAGACCATGCGACCTTTATCGCTCCTTGCTCCACCTATCGCGGCGTAGTTCGCCCCGAGAATTTGGTCTTTAACGCGAACCTCCAAGAGTTTGCCCAACGAGTTGGCTTCATTTGCAACTTGGAGACCAACGGCAAGCTCTCACCCGAGGAAGCTTTTCATGAACTGCAATCCCTGTGGGCTTCCCTGGAAGGGAGTTATGAAAACCTTGGCGTTGGCCAAGAACCTTTTGGATCCAATCCGCAATAGTGGCCATGCTCGCGACCAACCACTTTAGCGAAGGCTGTGGATGGTTGCGAGTGGCGCGGCGACCCAAGTTTGGGTTTTTGGCGGATCCACTGTTTGGACTCGCAGACTCACCATCGATGTATTCCCGATGCGCCATTGCGGCCTAGCCCCACGGCTGCGCGTAGTTGCTGAATGCTCCATGGTTCGATCGCCCTCCCCCTGCCAGAGACCGTTCTTGGCTAGGTTTGGCCCTGGGGAGAGCGTTAGACTTTGGAGCGTTCAAGCCGTGACTTCAGGGCGAGGGGCCTTCCGATGGTGTTTACAGAAGCTTGGCAATCGGGCAGTGGCGGACAGCAGCCATTTCCCCATCATTTGGCCCGTGCAATTCGGTTGATTGTGTTGGATATTGACGGCACAATCGCGGGTCGAAATAACCAAATTAATCCCCCGGTTTTGGCCGCGATCCAAGCGGCTCAGGCCCGGGGCTTGGCTGTCACCATTGCCACAGGGCGCATGTATTGCTCGGCGTTGCGGTTTCATCGGGAGATTCAAACCCCCCTACCGCTGATTGCCTATCAGGGGGCTTGGATGGATCAACCTGACCACAGCCAACCGGCCGATCGCCCTAAGCCCAAGCCACTGTTTCACCGCCCGCTGGATCGGACTGTGGCGCGGGAGGTGGTTGACTTTTTGGAGGAGCCAGCCTGGGGCGATCGCCTGTCGGTGCATTTGTATGTGAACGATCGCTTGCTGATTCGTCAACTAACACCGGCCAGCCAAGATTATGCCGATCGCACGGGCGTGACCCCGATCGAAGTGGGAGATTTGCGGCAAGTGCTGGCTCAGGGCCCCGAACCCACGAAGGTGTTGGCCCTCAGTCCCGATCGCCACTTAACCCGCGATCTTTTGGAAAAACTGCGCCAGCGCTACTGTGCTCAGGAAGCTTACCTCACCACGTCCGTATCCACCTTTTTGGAAGTGGCGCACCCGGATGTGAACAAGGGCAATGCACTTCGGCACTTGGCGGAGCAACAGTTGGGTTTACGGCCGGAGCAGGTGATGTTTGTGGGCGATAACTTCAATGATTTGGAAGCGATCGCCTATGCCGGTTTGGGGGTGGCCATGGGGGATGCGCCGGAACCGGTCAAGGCGATCGCCCAATGGGTTGCGCCGTCTGTGGAGGAGGATGGGGCTGCTCGGGCGATCGAGCAAGTTTTGGCCGCCAGTGGCTCAGTTCTTTAGTTTTTGATCAAGTTGTTGATCAATAGCTGTCGATCAAGTCCTTGAGTTCAAGTCCTTGAGTTCAAGAATTCTTAATTCCAGAATTCGCCAATTCATTTGGCTCATAGAGAATCAAACGGTTCCCCGCCGGGTCGATCGCGTCAATTTCCCGGCCGTGGCTCGCAATGCGCACTGGCCCCGCCAAGGTGGCCCCCCGATCGCTCACCAGGGCGATCGCTTGATCCAAATTCACCACTTCCAAGCAGAGACAAAAGCCCCCCGTTGCGCCCTGAAAGCGTTCCATCTGTTCGGGTTGGGGCCGAAAAATTCCTAAGCGCAGACCGCCCGTTAGCCCAAATTCCCAATAGCCCGAACCGATCGATCGCACCGGATCTCCCAGGAGCGATCGATAAAACGCGCCCAACTGTCCCCCCATCCCATCCGCCAAAACCACCAGCGCTCCACGATAGTCCAACCGATCCACAGTGCAACTCCACAAGCCCGGCGCATCCGGTTAACTGCCCATTCCACCCTACCCCAAGCATCCCTTCAGAACATCAGTTTGGGCAAAGGTTGGGCAAAGATAGGGATCAGCAAATTAGGGTCAACAGTCACGGGGCCATTAGCCGGTTTTCAACCTGGCATAAGCGTCCGATTTCGCAGTCAATCATCCTGTAGAAGTTGGGAGTTATTGCCAGGCTCGAATCGCTCTCTTGCAGCAGAGTCTTGCGGTTGTGATCCTAAAAAATTCCGCTAAAAATAATCTTGCAAATTTTCTTAGATTACCCAACTTTCTGCGGGAACTATCATGCATTTCACAGTAATTCAAAAAAATTATGGTCACAGACCCATGCAAAAAAATATCCAGAATTTTAGAAATTGAACGGGAACCAATTTGGGAACCCTTCGTCTGACAAGGCAGAGATGCCAAAAGCTCGTAACAACAAACCGATCGACTCAGTAACTGACCTGAATCGATCGGCTATAGGAAATTTCAATCCTAAGCATTTGGGTGTATCGCAATTATTTCGATGCAGGCTGTGGGCTGTGAAATAACGCACCATCAGCAAATCATTGTTTCCCGATCGCTCGAAATACGATTGCCCAGCCCATGGACTGCGATCGAAATGGCAGGTGAACAAGCCCGTTCATCTGTCTCATCCAGTCGAGATCTAGGGACTTAATCAGCAATATCTGAGGACATCAACAACCATGGCTACAACACCCACCACGGACACTGTAGTTATTCCAACTTCCACCACCCCAACCACCACATCCGGAACCACGGGCACGACGGGAACCACCGGAACCACGAGCACCACGGGCACGACGGGAACCACAGGCACGACCACGGGAACCACCGGGACAACCACGGGAACTACCGGGACGACCACGGGAACTACCGGGACGACCACGGGAACCACGGGCACGACTGGAACCACAGGCACGACCGGAACCACCGGGACAACTACGAGCACAACGGGAACCACCGGGACAACAACCGGAACCACCGGGACAACAACCGGAACCACCGGGACAACTACGGGCGCAACGGGAACCACCGGGACAACGACCGGAACCACAGACACGACCGGCACGACCGGAACCACGAGTACCACGGGCACGACTGGAACCACGGGTACAACCCCCGACCCCACCGGAACCACAACGGGAGCCGCGATCGACCCGTCCCTTTGCTTCGACGAAAAGTTCTATCTGGAGCAAAATCCTGATGTGGTCGCTGCTGTGCAGAGTGGCTCCATCAAGAGCGCCTATCAGCACTTCCTAACGGTTGGGCAGTTTGAAGATCGGGCCCCTTCGTTGGTCTTCGATCCGAAGGCATATCTGGAGCTAAACGTTGACCTGAAGATTTCGCTGAAAGCTAGCGGCTTCCGCAGCGCCTTTGAACACTTCATCAAAGCCGGTGTTCAAGAACGGCGGGTGGGCAGCTACTTCTTCAACCCCAATGAATATCTGAAGACCAACGGTGATGTTGATGGGTTCATTCTGTTCAACAATCTGTCGTTTTCCTACAGCTACAAGCACTTCTTGACTGTTGGGGTCAAGGAAGGACGCAACAGCGGCACATTTTTTGATGGCAAGTATTATCTGGAAGCCAATCCGGATGCCGCAGCGGCGGTTGCCAGCGGCCAATTCAGCAGCGCTTTTGCCCACTTCCAAGCGGTTGGTTTTACGAAGGGTCTCAGCCCTTCGCCCAAGTTCAACCAAGATCTCTACCTGGACTTCAACGAAGACCTTTCCAAGGCCTTCAAGGGCGGACAGGTCAAGAATCTGTTCAAGCACTTCCTAGAATTCGGCATCAAGGAAAAACGGGATGCAGATTTCACGAATTCGCCTTTGTCTGACCGGCCCAGCGAGGGAGATGATTTCTTCCGGGGTGGTTCCAACAAAGATGTGTTCAATGGCCTGGGTGGCGATGACAAGATCTTTGGCTTCGGTGGCGATGACATCCTGACGGGCAATGCTGGGGATGACCTGATCTTTGGCGGCGATGGCAATGACTTTATTGTCGGTGGCGCTGGCAAAGATATCCTGGTGGGCGATCAGGGCGATGATTCGATCCTGGGTGGCGAAGGTGACGACTCGATCGAGGGTGGCTACGGTAAGGATGCCCTGTGGGGTGGCGCTGGTAAGGATGTGTTCCTGTTTGGCAAGTTGGATGTGACGGCCACTACGGGTTCCGATTCGTTGACGGGCGGCACGAGCGGATCGACCACGGGCGGCACGACGGGTTCGACTTCCACCACGGGGACTACGCTCGGAACCACCACCGGGACTACGGGCACGGGTACGACGAGCACAGGTACAACTGGTACGGGCACGACGGGTACGGGTACAACTGGTACGGGTACGACGGGCACGGGCACAACCGGTTCCACGACGGGCAGTAGCTCGATCGACCCCTTGACCGGCGAAGCGACGATTTATGACTTCTCTACGAAGGACGATCGAATTGCCCTGGCGGCGAATTTGGGCTTCAAGTCCGGTGGCGATGTGCTGAAAGCCGTGACCCAAAAGGGCCGCGACGAAGATGGCAACTTCTTCTCGATCGTCAAGGTTTCCTCGGGCTTCTCGCTGAAGATCTACTCCGAAGCAGAATTGGTTGCCAGCAACTTCCGCATCTTTGGCCTGCCGGACACCAACACGGGCGGTAGCACGGGTGGTAGCACGGGCGGCGGTAGCAGCACAGGCGGCACCACAGGCGGCGGCACTACGGGTGGTAGCCTCAGCGGTTCCACCACCAACGTGACGAACATCACCAATATTACGAACATCACCAACATCACGAACATCACCAACATCAGCCTGGGCGGTGGTTTGTTGGGTCTGCCGCCCGGATTGGCGAAACAAATCGTTGGTGGCAAGCGGACGTTTGACACCCTGCCCCCTGGTATTGGTAAGCGCTTCGGCAAGGGTGATGACGATTAAAACCTGAGCCATTGGGGATCGGGGCCAAATCGCAGAACGGTTCCCGATCACCAAGATGCAGAGGAGCTAATCGGTTGCGCTGATTCGGCTGCGCTCATGTGGTGCGCTTGCATCGGTGGAAGCAAAACCGATAGAGTCTGAGGGGTGGACAGTGAGCCACCCCTTTTTTTGGGTATTCCCAACTTTTGGGCATTCCCAACTTTTCAAAGATCCCATTAGAGGATGTCTGAAAAGCCAAAACTACTGCTTTGTGGGTTTCATCAACCAGCCCAGACAAGGGGCTGAAGCTTCTTGCCCCCGCAACTGTTGGCGATTGGTTCGCCTCTCAGGCTACTTTTTGGGCACTCTCGTAATAGCCAAAAGAATGTTGAAAGATCAATATCTGCAAGACAGCTAAATCTGAAAGATAGCCAATCTAAAAAACAACGAAGACAAAAAATAGCGAAGATAAGGGGAATGCAAACGATGGATTTCAGTCAACTTTTGAATGGCAAAGGGCTGACGGAACTGGCGATCGAGGGGGCCAAGTGGACTTTGGCGGCCGATGGTCTGTTTTTGCTCTTGACCATTTTGGCGTTTGTGTTGGGCTGGGCCTGGCGATTTCGACTGGTGGGAGTCACCGCATTCACGATCGTGGTGGCGGCGGGGTTGTTTGGTTTTGGCCTCAGCCTCCGGGAACGGCCGCGCATTGAGGGAGCCGCCCCCTACCAACTGGTTTATGACACGGGAGCAACCCTCGCCACGATCGCCGTTTCGCCAGACTTGCCAGCGGAGGCGTTGGTGGCCACCCTCAAGCAAGCCGCGATCGACCTCTACTCCCCTGGACGAGTGGGGGGTAAGCCTTCGTTGACCATCCGTGCGCGATCGGTCACTCATCCTGAGGATGGGATCTCAAAGCTCCAATACCTAGGGCAAATCGAGCGATCGCTCACTGTTCGCATCGATGAAAATCCCAAGATCACTCTGTTCTAGGAATTTAGCCTCTAGGAACTCAGCCCGCTCCCCGCTCGATCGACCGTGGCTTCCTGGATATTGGTTAAGCCATTGAGGAAGCCTGGCCGACTGGCCCAGTTCAGTACTCAGTTCTACGTCAATCAGCGCCCAGCTCTACATCAACATGCTGTCCATGTTGGGCTGCACCTTTGCTCGAATCAGCAGAGCCGTGATGTTGTCATGGCCATTGTGCTGATTTGCCAGCTCCACCAGTTGCGAAACCCCTTGGTCAAGGTTGGCGCGAGAGCTAATCAGTGGGGCTAAGTGGGTTTGCCAGTGGGTTTCAATCAAGTCGTTGTCGCTCAATCCATCGGAACAGAGCAACAACAGAGCATCTTCATCCAGATCCAAAAACTGGATTTCTGGATCCACTCCGGTGTTATCGCGGGGCCCCAGAGCTTGGGTGAGTTGATAGGCATCGGGGCGGCTGTAGGCGGCATCGGGGTCAATGCCGCGCTGAATTTCCCGCTGTCCGACTTCGTGGTCGGTGGTGATTTGCTCAAGACCCCGACGGCGGGTGAGCCGATAAAGCCGGCTGTCTCCCACGTGGGCCACGGCCACCTTGGAGTTGTGGACAAGCACTAAAACCAGGGTGGTTCCCATTCGTCCACTGCCCGATCGCTGCTCGCTTTGGTTTTCGTCGTAAATGGCCTGATTGGCCATGAAGATTCCCTCTCGAATGGCCTCGATCGGGGGCATTTCAGTTTGCCAATTGGTTTGGAAATAGTCCTGAAGGGTCTTGACCGCCAAGTGGCTGGCCACTTCCCCGCTGGCATGGCCCCCCATCCCGTCACAGAGAATATAGAGATTGTGGGCCCGAACCGTCCTGCCGTTGGGGGTTTCCAGTCGCTGGAAGTTGGTGTAAATGCCGAAGTAGTCCTCATTGTGATCGCGCTGGCGACCAATATCGGTGCGCCCCGCCTCATCCAGACTCGACAATTTCATGGGCAGGACGATCGTGGGTGTATCGTCCTCATCGTCATCCCGCAGGCTGCTGAGGGGAAGATTAGCGAGCGGATTGCCACCGTTAGGAACAACCGAGCTAGAAGGCATGGCCACGCTTTCGCTCAGGCTGGTGGCGGCGATCGCCGCTACGGGGGATTTTTGCTCCAAGTTGTCGGCAATGAGCCGCAGGTGCTGGCGCACCACGTCGGGGCTGGTGAACTGACCCCGAGCAATCAGTTGAGCCAGGTTAATCAGGGAGTCAGCTCCTGGGTGTTCCGCTTGGGTCAGCAACTGTAGCCAGGCTTCGCCCAAGTGCGTGAGGCTGCTGGCGGCGGTGGGCTGCTCCGGATGCGCGGTGGGGTCATGCAGACGCTTGAGGCTCAGAACGCTGTCTTCGTCAACACACAGGTTGTCGAGCACCAGCAGACTGGCGGTACATTGCACGGGAATTAACTCTTCCCAAAGGTCGAGCATTTCGTAGAGATCGTGCAGGACTTGCAGGGTGGGTGTGTCGGGATCTCGCCACAGATCGCTCAGGGATTTCCAGTCCGATCGATCCTCAATCAACAGAACTTGCCAGCCTTCTCCTTGCCAGGTGTCGTAGACCTGGGGCAAGCGTTGGCCCAGTTGTGAATCGAGCAGCAGATAGGGTTGGGCAATGGAGGGAATCTGGGACTCGATCGAGAGTTCGTAAGTGGCGGGTTGAGAGCTGGGGGGCAAGGTGGGTTCCGCGTCGCCCTCGATCGGCTGGTGCAACCAGCGATCGAAAAATCGCAGTCGATAGGGCTGTTGATCCAGCACTTGGGTTTGATATTGGGCGCTGGCATCAATCGCCCGAATCGGAGTCAAGGGCTTGTAGCGCAGAAAAGGCTGGTCGGGATCATTGGTCTCGGGGGGATTTGGCCAAGCGGCATCCGGTTCCGGCGGCACCAAAAGAGCTTGCAGAACTGTCCCGATCGCCTCGCCACAGTCACTACAGGTGAGCTGACCGACGGGATTCTCAGTGCCGCATTCCGGACAGAGCAATCGATCGAGCGAGGCACCACACTGCTGACAGTACTTGTTGTCATCAGGGTTTTCACATTGGCACTGGGGACAAATCTGCATAGCAGCCACTGTCAGAGGTCTCAAGAGTGATCAGGGTTGGTTGATCGATGGGTGATCAAGCTTGGGTGATTAAATCGAGTAATCAAATCACGAGGACTATTAAACGGAGCATCTAAACGAAACGCCTAAACAGAACGCCTAAACAGAATGCCTAAACAGAACATCGCGAATAGCCGTTGGCACGCCACCCTGATCGGAAATACTGGATCGAGTCAAGCCAAATGGGCCAGGTCAAAAGTGGCCGCCCCCGGCAAGATGTTTGACGATCTTTTCTGGATTCTAGCTGACTGCTCCTGGTCTCAATCGTAACGCTTCAGAGATTAAGGATCGTGTATAGATACCTCACTCTCTTGAATTGGCTTCGTTACGGCGTAATTAACGGTTTTGGGGGGCGAGCCTTGAATATGGAAATCCCAGCCAATTTAGGGCAGCTCCGGTCTCATACGCGCGATCGCGATCGAATGGCATCTGCACCTAGCACCTGAACCCAGTTTTGGAGTTCACCGCGTTCCGTATCCGGCCCCGCTGAGCTAGTGTCCATCTCCGTGGTGCTCAGGGGGCTTAATCAGCCGCTGCTGACGCAAATTCCGTCTGTTTTAGCTTTTCTAGCGAAAAGTTGCCTGATCCGGCGAAGCATTTGCAAATTTTTCAAGATTTTCGGCCCAACTCCCCATCATGGCCCCAAAATCGACAACGCCCAACCTCCTGAACTCAGGTGTTGGGCTGAAAGTCATTGGGGTTTAAGGACTAGGGGCGGGTTCTGGGATCGGGGCGGCGCGGTTTGGCAGTTCCTGAAGGCTTCCTTGGCGGAAGGTGCGATCGCCCTGATAACCCGACAAATCCGCCAGGCGATCGAGTGGAGTCACCCCTTCATAGAGCTTGCCGCCAATTTTCCAGGAGGGGAAACTGCGAATTCCCGCCGCCCGACAAAGATCCGGTTTGGCGTTCTTGCCGTTGGGATCACACTCCACATAGGGCAGCTTTGCGGCCGCCTCCTTGCCAAACAGTTCTTTCTGCTCGTGGCAGTGGGGACACCAATAGGCTCCAAATTCCTGCGCCCCTGCTTTGGTCAGGTGCTCGGCTAAAGCAATTTCCGCTGGGCCGGAAGTGGTCTTGATGGTGAACATTTCCGAGCCGTTGGAACTGGATCCGCTGGGAGTGGCATAGACCCCCAAGGTTCCCACCAGTGTGATGATGGCCAGCCCGATCGCCGTAAAAATGGGTTTCCCTAAATCATCCCAACGGCGACTGCTGAGGGCCAGGCCAAACAGCGACAGGGAAAAGAACGCCGACCCCAAACAATAGAGACAAGTCTCGCGAATTTCCGAGACCATCACATACATCAAATAGCCGCTGAACGTGGCCATCGCTGCGCCGCCCGCCACCAACAGCAAGCCGCTCCACTCTTCAATCTGCACTTGCAGATCCTTACGGGCCTGTTGGGTTACCAGGGGAGCCAGCGCCAACAACAACATCGCGCCATAGCCCAACATTCCAATCAGCGGCAGCGGTATCCCCAACACCTCGGCATAGGGACTGTTCAGGACGCGATCGCACCCTTCTGTGGGGCAAGCCGCCTTTGCGCCCGTTAACTTCACCACGGTTAGATAGCTGGTGAGCACCAAACCGGTTCCGGCGATGCCCGCAATTACGGTGCGACCGTGGCGATGGAGCCAAGGCAGTTGGCGGCGGCGTTTTGTGCTAGAAGCAGTCATGGCAAGGCACAGAGAACCATCTCGATCGGGATACGGCAGAGCCGTCACTACAGACTTCAGGGTAGCGAACGGCCTTACCGCTGTCTAGGAAGGTCAACGAATCATTGCTTGATGGTGCGCAAATGACCGGCCGAATGGGCCAGAAAAAGCGATCAAAACGCAGAAAAGAGACAAAAGAAAAAGAGACAAAAAAGATGGCCAATGCTCAGCACTGGCCACCCAATCAGCTCGAAATGACAGTCAAATCAGGGCTAATTTCCGAGTTCTAGCGAGCCACCGACCAATTTTGGTCAACCCGGATGGGCGGCATCAGGAACAGGGCAATGAGCTGCCAAGCCGTGTTCAAAATCAACGGCAACTTTTGCAGGGTCTTCACGAAGCCCGGTTCGTTCGAGGCAGCGATTTCACCCAACTTGATGTTGTTGGCGGCACAGCGATCAAGCCGCTCATAGAACTCAGGGTTCTCCACATCCAGGACGATCGGGAACACCCGACCCGCCGTTTCGTTGGTCTTCTTAATCACTTCGATGTCATAGTCGCGAGCGTTCAGCCCGATCGCCGCGTAGAACCCGCTCCGTTGCAGATCGTTCAAGAACATCGTCGCAAACACCGACAGCAGGAAGAACCGGCACCAGAGACGGGCTTTCCAATCGTTCAAGAATTGGGGATTGGCCCGCAGCACCGCATCGAAAAAGTCGCCGTGGCGGTTCTCGTCTTGGCACCAGTTTTCAAAGAAGCGGAAGATCGGATAAATCCGGTCTTCGGGATTCTTTTCCAGGTGGCGATAGATCGTGATGTAGCGCCAGTAGCCGATCTTTTCCGACAGGTAGGTCGCGTAGAAGATGAACTTCGGTGCGAAGTAGGTGTAGCTCTTGCTTTGGGTCAGGAAGCCCAAATCTAGCGACAGGTTGAAGTCCGTCATCGCCTTGTTCAGGAAGCCCGCATGGCGTGCTTCATCCCGCGACATCAGCTCAAACCCTTCGGCCAGCACCGGGTTTTTGCCCTTCAGTTTCCGCGACAGTTCCTTGTAAAGCAAGAAGCCCGAAAACTCAGCGGTGCAGGAGCGCTCCAGAAACTCAATGAACAGCTCGCGGGTTTTGCCGTCAATGTGATCCCAGCTTTGGTTGAACTCCTCATCGCGCACGAAGTGGTGGCGGTTATAGTCCACCCGAAATTCTTCGATGATCGCTTGGAGTTCCTCTTCGTTGGCGGAGATATCCATCGCCGCCATTTCTTCGAAGTTGGTGGTGTAGAAGCGCGGCGTGAGGATCGTGTCCTTGGCGGGAACTTTGACTCCCGGCTGGACGGCTTGCGGTTTTTGGGGAGTGCTAACCATGAATTGCTTAGTGCGATCGAGGTACGGGTTGGGCGGATGACTGAGCCAGACAGGATCTGGATCGATCTGACTGGCGCAATCTGAACGGATCTAACGGATCTATCAGCGTGCTAGGGAAGGGTCGTCAACGGGATGATCAGCAGCGATTTTTTCCTGACAACTGCACAGCGGTTGTGTGGGATCAAAGGCTGCGTTGGAATTTTAAAAACGGCTTGCCAAAGATCACTAAAGATCAAAAGCCTTAAAAAAACTGTTGTTTAGTCTATCAATCTCCTTTGGGGGGATGGGGGATGGGATATGAAGAGTTACAACAACAGGTAACAATCTGCAACAAATCTCAACTTCTAATTGCCCTAAAGTGCCCAATTGCCTGCTGATCCCCCCTATCGTTCGGGACTGGGGCGATCGGTGCGCACCTTCACGGAATAGCCATGGGACGGCAGACCCTCCGCTTCCGCCAATGCCTGCACCGCCGAAGACACGGACGACAGGGCCCCGGCGGAATAGGAAATGATGCTGGAGTGCTTCATGAAGGTTTCCGTGCTCAGGGGCGAGGCATAGCGGGCTGCGCCGGAGGTGGGCAGGGTGTGATTGGGGCCCGCGAGGTAGTCGCCCACTGCTTCCGGCGTGGAGTGGCCCAGGAAGATGGCTCCGGCATGTTTAATCCGCTCCAGCAGATCCCAGGGTTCCGCCACTTCCAATTCCAAGTGTTCCGGTGCAAATTCGTTGGACAATTCCGCCGCCAGCTCCAGCGTTTCCACCACGACGACCAGGCCGAAATGGGCGATCGCCTTTTCCGTATCAATCCGCCGAGGATGATCCGCCAGTTGATCCTTGACCTCGTTCACCACCTTTCCGGCCAGGTCGCCATCGGTGGTGATCAAGATTGCGGCGGCCATGGGGTCATGCTCAGCCTGGGCTAGCAGGTCGGCGGCCAGGTGGGTGGGGTCAGCGGTGCGATCGGCAATCACGAGCACTTCTGAGGGCCCAGCGAGGGAGTCAATGCCCACCGTGCCGTAGACTTGCCCCTTGGCCAACATCACGTAAACATTGCCCGGGCCGGTGATCACGTCCACTTTCGGAATCGTTTCCGTCCCGTAGGCGAGGGCGGCGATCGCCTGGGCCCCGCCCACCCGGTAAATTTCCGTCACGCCCGCCTCTTGGGCCGCCACCAGCACGGCCGGGTTCAAAGCACCCCCGGGGCCCGGCGGGGTCACCATCACAATTCGCTCCACCCCGGCCACCTTGGCCGGAATCGCATTCATCAGCACGGTGCTGGGATAGGCAGCCCGCCCACCGGGAACGTAGAGACCAGCGCGATCGACCGGCGTGTAGCGCTTGCCCAAGACCACATCTCGATCGCCAAATTGCACCCAGCTTTTGGGAACGCGCAGCCGGTGAAACTCCTCAATTTGTCGGCTCGCCAGTTGGATCGCCGACAGGAGTTCCTTAGAAACCTGTTGGTAGGCCGCATCCAGTTCCGACCCCGTGACGCGAAGTTGCTCGGCAGTTAAAATCTGCTTGTCAAACTCTTCCGTGTAGGCTAACAAGGCCCGATCGCCTTGGCGCTTCACGGTTTGGAGGATCTGACGCACGGTGGCTTCCTTATGCGTCACCTGCTCATCGTGGGTGCGATCGCAAATCCGCCGTAGCTCCGACCGGGCCTCGGCCAATTCGGTAATAATTCGCAACATGGAGTCTTCGCGTCCTGGTCGTCCAATTCGGCGACCTCGCAGCGCCCCGTGGCTACCGACGAGATCGGCGTAGTCATCATTATAGAAACACTCGGCAGCCTGAAAACCTTGGCTCCTGAGAGCAAGGCTTAAAAAGCGATCGGGATTCTGGCGCGATCGCCGGGCTAATGCGGTGAGTATTAAAACATTTTTTAACAAAATTCCGGAGTTCTTTGCACGAGTTCCGGCAGTGGGTGTTATTATGGATCGCCGGGCAGTTCCAACACCGTCCAATCTCTCCTTGTCCAGCCTTGCCAAAGGGTGACCGCCAGAGCCGAAATTTTTTCTTGCTCACCAGCGTCACGACTCACCAGGCCCAAGGAACAGTGCCGATGCTTCTTGACCGCTCATTGTAGCGGTGTCAGCCTGCGGAGCGACCCTGAGACTTTTCCTGGTCTCATCCTAGAACGAAGGCGCGGAAGACTCGACCACGAGAAACAAGCAAGAACCCAAATCCTCTGGTTTGGGTGTCCCCCTTGCCCCGGCATGGGAATCTAGTGTCAACGTTGCAATCGAAATCCTAAGAGATCGACCGTGGCTAATATTAAGTCTGCAATCAAGCGCGTTCAGATCGCAGAGCGTAATCGACTGCGTAATAAAGCTTATAAGTCGGCGGTGCGAACCCTGACCAAGAAATATCTGTCGTCGGTGGATGCTTACGCGGCTAACCCTTCGCCGGAAGCCCTGGAAGCTGTCCAAGCCAATCTGTCCAACGCCGCCAGCAAAATTGACAAGGCCGTGAAGCGGGGTGTTTATCACCGCAACAACGCCGCGCGCAAAAAGTCGAAGTTGGCCAGCTACCTGAAGAAGGCTGTCGCTGCTTAAGGGTTGGTTGGGCGATGGGGCCTCGCCACCCTTGGTGCGTTGTCCATCGCTGACTGAGACTGCTGGGCTGAGATCCCAAGCATTAACCCTTAGCCGTAGTCGAGGTGGGTAAACGCGCCGTGAAAGCGATCGACACGCACGTTCACGTTAATTTTCCCAACTTTAGTGATGATTTCAGCGCCGTTCGCCAGCGTTGGTTGGCGGCCGGCGTTGACGCGTTGGTTCACGCTTGTGTGCATCCGGGCGAGTTTGGGGCGATTCAGGCGATCGCTCAGGCTTGCCCTGAAGTGTTTTTCGCCGTTGGGCTACACCCACTGGAGGCGGAACATCAGTGGCAAGAGGCGTTGGGCGAGCAAATTCGCACCTTGGCTCAATCGGATCCGAAGGTGGTGGCCATTGGTGAAACCGGTCTCGACTTCTATAAATCAACGGCCCATCAAGTGCAGTTGGCGGCCTTTGGGGCCCAGCTTGATTTGGCCAGCGATTTGGGTCTGCCGGTGATCATCCATTGCCGCGACGCTGCTGAGGAAATGCTTGCGTTTCTGCGCGATCGCCCGGGTTGTCCGGCGGGAGTTTTGCACTGCTGGGGAGGTACCCCTCAGCAGGCATTGCAGTTTGTGGAGCTTGGGTTTCACATCAGCTTCAGCGGCACGGTCACCTTCAAGAATGCCCCAGACATTCAGGAATCCGCCAAGGTAGTGCCGCTCGATCGCCTGTTGGTGGAAACGGATTGCCCATTTTTGGCTCCCGTTCCCCATCGCGGTCGTCGCAATGAACCGGCCTACGTGGTTTCGGTGCTCAACCAGGTAGCCGCCCTGCGGAATCTTGACCCGATCGCCCTGGGTGAGCAGACCAGCGCCAATGCTCGCCAGTTGTTCCGACTGCCCCAGTCGATCGAACCCACCGTTCCCGCCCTGGCCCTCGCCTAGGGCCCCGCAGCCGGGCCGGGCGATCGCCCCTGCGATTTGCCCCTTGCCAAGCCCGGTCACCGTTGTTTTGCTGCTGTTTTGCTGCCCGCGTTCCATCTGCCAACGGGTTTGCACTTGGCATCACCGCCCCCAGGAGACGCATGACCGACAAACTCGCGACCACGACCCCTTCGTTTCTGCTGCCCGACCTGATTGAAATTCAACGGGCCAGCTTCCGTTGGTTTCTCGAAGAAGGCCTGATCGAAGAACTTGATAGCTTCTCCCCGATCACGGACTATACCGGCAAGTTGGAGCTGCACTTCATCGGCAAAAACTACAAGCTGAAGCGGCCCAAATACGACGTTGATGAAGCCAAGCGGCGGGATGCCACCTATTCGGTGCAAATGTATGTGCCGACCCGGTTGATCAACAAAGAAACCGGCGAAATCAAGGAGCAAGAAGTCTTCATTGGCGATCTGCCCCTGATGACGGAACGGGGAACCTTCATCATCAACGGCGCGGAACGGGTGATCGTGAATCAGATCGTCCGTAGCCCCGGTGTTTACTATAAGTTTGAAATTGACAAGAGCGGTCGCCGCACCTACTCCGCCAGCTTGATTCCCAATCGGGGCGCTTGGCTGAAGTTTGAGACCGACAAAAACGACATGGTTTGGGTGCGGATCGACAAGACCCGCAAACTGTCGGCCCAAGTGCTGCTGAAGGCCTTGGGCTGGACGACGGCAGAAATTCTCGATGGGCTGCGCCACCCGGAATATTTCCAACGGACGATCGAAAAAGAAGGCGACTTCTCCGAAGAAGAAGCGCTGATGGAGCTGTACCGCAAGCTGCGACCGGGCGAACCGCCGACGGTTTCGGGTGGTCAGCAACTGTTGGATTCGCGCTTCTTTGATCCCAAGCGCTACGACCTGGGCAAGGTGGGCCGCTACAAGATCAACCGCAAGCTGCACCTGAATATTCCTGACACGGTGCGCGTGCTGACCCCGCAGGATATTCTGTCGGCGATCGATTACCTAATCAATCTGGAATTTGACCTGGGCAGCACCGACGATATCGACCACCTGGGCAACCGCCGGGTGCGTTCCGTGGGTGAACTGCTGCAAAACCAAGTGCGCGTGGGCTTGAACCGGCTGGAGCGGATCATTCGCGAGCGGATGACCGTATCTGATGCGGATTCCCTAACGCCCGCTTCTTTGGTCAACCCGAAACCCCTGGTGGCGGCGATTAAGGAGTTCTTCGGCTCCAGCCAACTGTCCCAGTTCATGGATCAGACCAACCCCTTGGCAGAGCTGACCCACAAGCGCCGTCTGAGTGCCCTCGGCCCCGGCGGTCTGACCCGGGAGCGGGCGGGCTTCGCGGTGCGCGACATTCACCCCAGCCACCATGGCCGGATTTGCCCGATCGAAACGCCGGAAGGCCCCAACGCTGGTCTGATCGGCTCCCTGGCCACCCATGCCCGCGTCAATCCCTACGGCTTCATCACCACCCCGGTCTTCCCGGTGGAAAATGGCCGCGTCCGGCTCGATCGCTCACCGATCTATATGACCGCCGACGAAGAGGACGATGTGCGCGTAGCTCCTGGGGATGTGCCCATGGACGAAAACGGCTACATCCTCGGGGAATCGGTGCCCGTGCGCTACCGCCAGGAATTCACCACCACCAGTCCCGACCAGGTGGACTACATCGCCGTTTCCCCGGTGCAGATTATCTCGGTGGCAACCTCCCTGATTCCGTTCCTGGAGCATGACGACGCAAACCGGGCCCTGATGGGATCGAACATGCAACGGCAGGCCGTGCCCCTGTTGCGGCCCGAGCGCCCCTTGGTGGGTACTGGCTTGGAAGCCCAGGCCGCCCGTGACTCAGGGATGGTGATCGTTTCCCGCACCGCCGGGGAAGTGGTCTACGTGTCCGCCAAGGAAATCCGCGTCAAGGATCCAGACGGCAACATCCTGGAATACGAGCTGCAAAAATACCAGCGATCGAACCAGGACACCTGCCTTAACCAACGCCCCCTCGTCTACAGCGGCGAGCGCGTGGTGGCTGGGCAAGTGCTGGCTGATGGATCCTCCACCGAAGGCGGCGAACTGGCCCTGGGCCAAAACGTCACCGTCGTCTACATGCCCTGGGAAGGCTACAACTACGAAGACGCAATCCTAATCAGTGAGCGCCTGGTGGCCGAGGATGTCTATACCTCGATCCACGTCGAAAAATTCGAGATTGAAGCCCGCCAAACCAAGCTCGGCCCCGAAGAAATCACCCGCGAAATTCCCAACGTGGGCGAAGATGCCCTGCGCCAACTGGATGAGCACGGGATCATCCGGATCGGCGCTTGGGTCGAATCGGGCGACATCCTGGTCGGGAAAGTCACGCCCAAGGGTGAATCGGATCAACCGCCGGAAGAGAAGCTGCTGCGGGCGATCTTCGGTGAAAAGGCCCGGGACGTGCGCGACAACTCCCTGCGCGTGCCCAACGGCGAAAAGGGTCGTGTCGTCGATGTGCGCGTGTTTACCCGGGAACAGGGCGATGAGCTGCCCCCCGGCGCGAACATGGTCGTGCGCGTCTACGTGGCCCAAAAGCGCAAAATCCAAGTGGGCGACAAGATGGCCGGTCGCCACGGCAACAAGGGGATTATCTCCAAGATCCTGCCCGTGGAAGATATGCCCTTCTTGCCCGACGGTAGCCCGGTGGATGTGGTGCTGAACCCGCTGGGGGTGCCCTCCCGGATGAACGTGGGTCAGGTGTTCGAGTGCTTGCTGGGTTGGGCCGGTGAGCAGTTGGGGATGCGCTTCAAGGTCACGCCCTTTGACGAAATGTACGGGGCAGAAGCCTCCCGTCTGGCGGTGCATGGCAAGTTGCAGGAAGCCCGTGACGAAACCGGCAAGGACTGGCTGTTTGAGCCGACGAATCCCGGCAAAATCACGGTCTATGACGGCCGAACAGGGGAACCGTTCGATCGCCCCGTCACCGTCGGCAAGGGCTACATGCTGAAGCTCGTCCACTTGGTCGATGACAAGATCCACGCCCGCAGCACCGGCCCCTACTCGCTGGTGACCCAACAGCCCCTCGGCGGTAAGGCCCAACAGGGCGGTCAGCGGTTCGGGGAAATGGAAGTGTGGGCCTTGGAAGCCTTCGGGGCCGCCTACATCCTGCAAGAGCTGCTGACGGTCAAGTCCGACGACATGCAGGGCCGCAACGAAGCCCTCAACGCCATAGTGAAGGGCAAGGCGATCCCGCGACCGGGTACACCGGAATCCTTCAAGGTGCTGATGCGCGAATTGCAATCTCTCTGCTTGGATATTGCCGTCCACAAGAGCGAAATCCAAGACGACGGCACCAGCCGCGATGTGGAGGTAGACCTGATGATCGATATCCCCGGCGTTCGTCGTGCGCCCACCCGTCCCACTTACGAAGTGTTTGCCCGTGAAGGGTTTGACGACGAGTAAGGTGTGAGTTCTGCGGATCGATCGCCCCCTGAATGTTCTGTCTGGGGCGATCGACCCAATCCCGTTTGCCTGCTGATTGCCCACCGTCACCGAACAACCATGTCGAAACTCAAGCAGCGCTTTGACTACGTAAAGATCGGCATCGCCTCGCCCGAGCGGATTCGCCAATGGGGCGAGCGTACCTTGCCCAACGGTCAAATCGTCGGTGAAGTGACCAAGCCCGAAACGATCAACTACCGCACCCTGAAGCCCGAAATGGACGGGCTATTCTGCGAGCGGATTTTTGGCCCCGCCAAGGATTGGGAATGCCACTGTGGCAAATACAAGCGGGTGCGCCACCGCGGTATTGTCTGCGAACGTTGCGGCGTGGAAGTGACCGAATCGCGGGTGCGTCGTCACCGGATGGGCTTCATCAAACTGGCGGCCCCCGTCACCCACGTTTGGTATCTGAAGGGGATCCCCAGTTACATGGCGATCCTGTTGGATATGCCCCTGCGCGATGTGGAGCAGGTGGTGTACTTCAACTCCTACGTGGTGCTCGATCCGGGCAATGCGGCGGATCTCAGCTACAAGCAACTGCTGAGCGAAGAGCAGTGGATTGAAATTGAAGATCGCCTCTACGCCGATGACTCGGATCTCGAAGGCGTGGAAGTGGGCATCGGGGCCGAAGCGATTCAGCGCCTGTTGCAGGATATTCCCCTGGAGCAGGAAGCCGAGCGCTTGCGGGAAGAAATTGCCACGGCCAAGGGGCAAAAGCGGGCCAAGTTGATCAAGCGCCTGCGGGTGATTGACAACTTTGTGGCCACCGGGGCCAAGGCCGAGTGGATGGTGCTGGATGTGATTCCGGTGATCCCGCCCGACCTGCGACCGATGGTGCAGTTGGATGGGGGTCGGTTTGCCACCTCGGACTTGAATGATCTCTATCGTCGGGTGATTAACCGCAACAACCGGTTGGCTCGCTTGCAAGAGATCCTGGCTCCGGAAATCATTGTCCGCAACGAAAAGCGGATGTTGCAAGAAGCCGTTGATGCGCTGATTGATAACGGTCGGCGCGGTCGGACGGTGGTGGGAGCCAACAACCGCCCCCTGAAGTCCCTGTCGGACATCATTGAAGGGAAACAGGGTCGCTTCCGCCAAAACCTGCTGGGTAAACGGGTGGACTACTCCGGCCGTTCCGTAATCGTGGTCGGGCCGAATCTGAAGATTCACCAATGCGGTCTGCCCCGGGAAATGGCGATCGAGCTGTTCCAGCCCTTCGTGATTCACCGGCTGATCAAGCAAGGGTTGGTCAACAACATCAAGGCCGCCAAGAAGATGATCCAGCGCAACGATCCCGCCGTGTGGGATGTGCTGGAAGAGGTGATTGACGGCCACCCGGTGATGCTGAACCGCGCTCCGACCCTGCACCGGTTGGGGATTCAGGCCTTTGAGCCGATTCTGGTGGATGGGCGTGCCATTCAGTTGCACCCGTTGGTTTGTCCGGCCTTTAACGCGGACTTTGACGGTGACCAAATGGCGGTACACGTGCCCCTGTCGTTGGAAGCCCAGGCCGAAGCGCGCCTGCTGATGCTGGCTTCTAATAATGTGCTGTCCCCGGCAACGGGTCGCCCGATTATTACCCCTAGCCAAGACATGGTGTTGGGCTGTTACTACCTAACGGCCGAAAACCCGAACCAGAAGGCCGATGTGCTGCGCTACTTTGCCAGCCTGGATGATGCGACGATCGCCTACGATCGGGGCAAGGTGGGCCTCCATACCTATGTTTGGGTGCAGTACAACGGCCCCGTGGAGCATGACGAGGGCGTTGGGGAGCAGTGGGTGATGGTGGGTGAAGACACCATCGATGTGTCCCTGAATGGTGAAACCCCCGTGATTAACAACGGCCATGTGGTGGTGGAAGGCACGGCTTTGGCGGCCGGTGTGAGTGCGCCCGCCACGGGGCAAGTGATTCGGATTACGCCGGAGCAGGTGACGATTCGCGTGGCCCAGCCGGCCGAGTCGGTGACGATTCCCGCAGGCAGCACCGCCACCACCATCACCCTGGGCAAAAAGACCCGCCGCCCCCTCAGCCTCCGGCGCGAGTGCGATGGTGAACTGCTGGCCCAATATATCCGCACCACGCCGGGGCGCATTTTGCTGAACCAAACGATTCAACAGGCTGTCCTCAGCATCGGCTAATCCAGCCTGCGCGATCGCCCCGTTGGCCCTGGCCCCGATCGGGGCGATCGCTTTTCCCTGCTTGGCCCCATCACCGCAACAAGATCGAACCGATCATGGCTGACCAACCGACCCAACCCATCTTTTACAACCGCGTGATCCGTAAGGGTCAACTGCGGAACCTGATTGCCTGGGCCTTTACCCACTATGGAACGGCCCGCACCTCCCAGCTTGCCGATGCCCTAAAGGATCTGGGCTTTAAATTCGCCACCCGTGCCGGGGTCTCGATTAGCGTCGATGACCTGCAAATTCCGCCGATTAAGCGCCAACTGCTGGAAGCCGCCGAAGAGGAAATTCGCCGCACAGAAACCAAATATGTGCGCGGGGAAATTACGGAAGTGGAGCGCTTCCAAAAGGTAATCGACACCTGGAACGGCACCAGCGAAAACCTGAAAGATGAGGTGGTGCGCAACTTTGAATCCAACGATCCCCTGAACTCCGTCTACATGATGGCCTTCTCGGGAGCGCGGGGGAACCTGTCCCAGGTGCGCCAGTTGGTGGGGATGCGCGGCTTGATGGCGAACCCCCAAGGGGAAATCATCGACTTGCCGATTAAAACCAACTTCCGCGAAGGGCTGACCGTCACCGAATACATCATTTCCTCCTACGGGGCGCGTAAGGGGTTGGTGGACACGGCGTTGCGCACGGCGGACTCCGGTTACCTAACGCGCCGGTTGGTGGACGTGTCCCAGGACACGATCATTCGGGAAACCGATTGCGGCACGGAACGGGGGATTCCGGTTCGGGCCATGACCGACGATGAAAAAATCCTGATTCCGATTAGCTCCCGACTGTTGGGTCGGGTGGTGGCGGTGGATGTGGTTCATCCGCAAACCGGCGAGGTGCTGGCGGCCCGCAACCAAGACATTTCCGATGAGTTGGCCAAGGAAATCGAAGCGGCGGGCGTGGAAGAGGTGATCGTGCGATCGCCCCTGACCTGTGAAGCGGCCCGATCGGTCTGCCAAAAGTGCTATGGCTGGAGCTTGGCCCACGGCAGCATGGTGGACATGGGTGAAGCGGTGGGGATTATCGCGGCCCAGTCGATCGGGGAACCCGGGACACAGCTCACCATGCGCACCTTCCACACGGGGGGTGTCTTCACCGGGGAAGTGGCCGGTCAGATTCGTGCGCCCTTTGATGGGGTGGTCAAATATCCCAAGAACCTGCGGGCCCGCTCCTTCCGCACCCGCCACGGGGAAGATGCCCTGTTGCTGGAAGCGCCCACCAAACTCACCGTGGAAGCCGGTGGCAAAAAGGAAACCTTCGAAGCTAGCCAAGGTTCGATCCTGATTGCCCGCAGCGGTGAAGAAGTGAAGCTGGGTCAAATGCTGGTGGAGGTGCAGGCCCAAGGGCGCACCACCCGGAAATCCACCGAAAAAGCCACCAAGGACGTGCCTTCGGACATGGCCGGTGAGGTGCTGTTCGATGGAGTCTATCCCGAAGAGAAAAAAGACCGCCAAGGCAACACCACCCGGATTGCTCAGCGGAGTGGGCTGATTTGGGTGCTGTCTGGGGAAGTCTACAACCTGCCGCCGGGGGCTGAACCCACGGTCAAAAATGGCAGCGTGGTAGAGGCCAACAGCATCCTGGCGGAAACCCGCCTGGTGACGGAGCATGGCGGGGTGGTGCGCCTCCCGATCGAGGTGGCCGAAGCCGACGGCAAGGCCGGCAGCCGAGAAATTGAAATTATCACCGCCTCGGTGTTGCTGAACGAAGCTCGGATCCGCACCGAAAGCGCCCAAGGTCGCGATCACTACCTGATTGAGACCGATCGGGGACAACTGTTCTCCCTGATTGCCACCCCCGGCACCAAGGTGTTGCACAACCAAGTGGTGGCCGAGCTGATTGACGACCACTACCGCACCAGCACCGGCGGGATTCTGCGCTACTCCGGCGTGGAAGTGGCCAAAAAAGCCAAGGGCAAACAGGGCTATGAAGTGCTCCAAGGGGGCACGCTGCTTTGGATTCCCGAAGAAACCCACGAAATCAACAAGGACATCTCCCTGTTGATGGTGGAAGACGGCCAGTATGTGGAAGCGGGCACCGAGATCGTCAAGGACATCTTCTGCCAGAGCGCCGGGATCGTGGAAGTGATCCAAAAGAACGACATTCTGCGGGAAATTTCGATCAAGCCCGGTGATCTGCGGATGGTCGATGATCCGGACTTGGTGGCCACCGTCGATGGGCAAATCATCACCCCCGGTCAAGACATTATTCCGGGGCTGCCGGCCGAAGAGCTGGTTTGCGTGGAATATGTGGAAACGCCGGAAGGGTCGGGCCTGTTGCTGCGGCCGGTGATTGAGTTCACTGTGCCCGATGAGCCGGCCGTGCCGAGCCAAGATTCCGCCGAAGAAGCCGGGCGATCGATCAAACTGCGGGCCGTTCAGCGGATTCCGTTCAAGGACGGTGAGCGGGTTAAGTCCGTGGAAGGGATTGACCTGCTGCGCACCCAACTGATCCTGGAAATGGATAAGGGTACGCCGCAGTTGGCCGCCGATATTGAACTGGTGGATGATCCAACGGACGAAGACATCAAGCGCCTGCAACTGGTGATTTTGGAATCCCTGGTGGTGCGGCGGGATGTGTCGGCGGATCCGACCCAGGGCAGCACCCACACGCGCCTGCTGGTGAAGGATGGCGATCGGGTGGATCCGGGAGCCGTGGTGGCCCGCACCGAAATCCAAGCCAAAGACGGCGGGGAAGTGCGCGGCATTCGCGGCGACGGGGAAAGCCTGCGGCGTTTGCTGATCATGCGCCCCACCGATCAGGTGACCGTGGCGACCCAGGCAACTCCGACCGTCAAAGTGGATGACTTGGTGGTGGCGGGCAAGAGCGAAATTGCGCCCGGCCAGGTCAGCGCCGAATCGGGCCAAGTGCTGTCGATCGGGGAAGATCACCTGGTGTTGCGGGTGGCACGCCCCTACCGCGTGTCCTCCCAAGCCGTGTTGCACATTGACGATGGCGACTTGGTGCAGCGGGGTGACAATCTGGTGTTGCTGGTATTTGAGCGCACCAAAACCGGAGACATCATCCAAGGTTTGCCCCGGATTGAGGAGCTGCTGGAAGCCCGGAAGCCCAAGGAAGCTTGCGTGTTGGCCCGTCGTCCCGGTACGGCCCAAGTGGTCTATGGGGAAGATGACACGGTGGAAGTCAAGATCATCGAGAACGATGGCACCTTGGCGGAATACCCAATTCGAGCCGGTCAAAACGTGCAGGTGGTCGATGGCCAAACGGCGAACGTGGCGGAACCGCTGACCGACGGCCCGGCCAACCCCCACGAAACCCTGGAAATCTTCTACAACTACTACGCGGAGTTGATGTCGCCCTACGAAGCGGCCCTCGACAGCTTGCAACGGGTGCAAAAATTCCTGGTGGATGAAGTGCAGTCCGTGTACCAGTCCCAGGGGATTGAAATCTCCGACAAGCACATTGAAGTGATTGTGCGGCAGATGACCTCCAAGGTGCGGATCGATGACGGTGGCGATACGACAATGCTGCCGGGTGAGTTGGTGGAACTGCAACAGGTGGAGCGGGTGAATGAAGCCATGTCGATTACCGGCGCGGCTCCGGCCCTTTACACGCCCGTGCTGTTGGGGATCACCAAGGCTTCGCTGAACACGGACAGTTTCATTTCGGCGGCCAGTTTCCAGGAAACCACGCGGGTACTGACGGAAGCGGCGATCGAGGGCAAATCCGACTGGCTGCGTGGCCTGAAGGAAAACGTGATCATCGGTCGTCTGATTCCGGCGGGTACGGGCTTCAATGCCTACGAAGAAGGCCTGGTGGATGAAATTAGCCCCTACGAAACCACGGGTTACACCCTGACCGATCCGCTCTACGGCGACGATGGAGAGCTGGCCGATGTGGTGCTGGACGATCGCACGGCGCGGGCCTATGAGCTGGAAGGGACGATCGACCTGGGTGCTGAGGCGGCCTATGGCCTGAGTCGCAACCCGGCGATCATCGATGATGAGGACATCGGCGGCAGCTACGGCAGCCGCTACACCAGCAGCGGTGATGAGGAAGAGGAAGAGGGTTACACCGACGGCGGCGAAGATTTCGACGACGAAGACTAGGTGCTCAACCCTGTGACCCGATCGCCCGGCCCGGTCGGGTAGCGGTGATGGGGGCAACACCTAACCTCAGCCACTGGATGCAGCCACTGGATGCATCCTGATTAAGCGTTATTTCGAGGAGCGATCCAGATCATTGAGATCATGGGATCGCTCCTTTTTGATGGCGGCGTGACCAACCCGGCATAATGAGAAAGGCCCCAATTTCTACCCTTGAGGACAATCCCTTGAGCGCGATCGAGCTACGCCGTACCCCCTTGTTTGCCGCCTGCGTTGAGCTGGGCGCAAAAATGACCGGTTTTGGCGGTTGGGAAATGCCAGTGCAGTTTGCTGGCCTGATGGAAGAGCACCGAACCGTGCGATCGGGCGTGGGCTGTTTTGACATTTCTCACATGGGCAAGCTGGAACTGCAAGGCCCCTGGCAAACGGCCTTGGGGCAGTTAGTGCCCAGCGATCTCAGCCCGCTCCAGCCGGGGCAAGGGAAATATACGGTGCTGCTGAATGAACAGGGCGGCATCGTGGACGACTTGATTGTCTATAGCGAAGGGGCCGATCGCGCCACGGTGATTATTAATGCCGCCACCACCGCTAAGGATCTGGCTTGGTTGGCGGCTCACTTGGATCCGGCGGTGACGGTCATGGATCAATCGCCCGAGCAAATCTTGATTGCGGTGCAGGGGCCAACCGCCGCCGCCACCTTGCAACCCTGGATCGCGGCGGATTTGGGACAACTCAAGTTCTATCGATCGATTCGCACGCACCTGGGAACGGATGCCGTTTTCATGGCCCGCACCGGCTACACGGGCGAAGATGGCTTTGAAATCATGCTGGATCTGGAGGCGGGCCAACGGCTTTGGCAGCGGTTAATTGCAGCGGGCGTGGCTCCTTGTGGGCTGGGATCCCGCGATACCCTGCGCTTGGAGGCGGCCATGGCCCTCTATGGTCAGGACATCACCGAGGAAACCACGCCCTTTGAAGGCAGCTTAGATTGGCTGGTGCATCTCGATCGCAAGGGAGATTTCCTAGGGCGGGCGGCCCTGGAGGCTCAACAGGCGGCCGGCATTCCCCGCCGGCTGGTGGGGTTGAGCTTGCCCGATCGCCACATCGCCCGCCATGATTACCCGGTGTTGCACCAGGGAGAGCCGGTGGGCATTGTCACCAGCGGGACATTTTCACCCACCCTCAACCGCCCGATCGCCTTGGCCTACGTGCCCACGGCCCTGGCGGAAGTGGGGCAAGCCTTAGAGGTGCAAATTCGGAATAAATTCATCACCGCTGAGGTGGTCAATCGTCCCTTCTACCGCCGTCCCAAACCCTAGTGGTTTGCAGATTGGCCCTGATCGCCCCGATCGTCCCGATCGCCCTGACCCGCCGCCTGATCCGTTGCCCGCCCGAGAGTGTCCCATGCAACCCGTTGATTACACCACCCTGATAGCGAGTTTGTGGGAACTGCGGCGCGACTGGTTACCGGCCCGCTTGGAACAGGTTTTTCAGCGCGATCGCTTCACGGTCTACCTTTGCCTGCGAACGATCGATCGGCGCGGTTGGTTGGGCATTTCCTGGCATCCTCAGGCGGCGCGGCTCTGCGTTGGGGCCGCGCCGCCCAAGGAACCGGACACCTTTACCTTTAGCCAACAGTTGTTGCATCAACTGAAAGGCTTGGCCCTGGTGTCTTTTGCGGAGGTGGCCCCTTGGGAGCGGGTGGTGGATTTGCAATTTGCCCGACGGCCGGGCGATCCGCCCCTGTGGCATCTGTACGTGGAAATTATGGGCAAGTACAGCAATGCCATTTTGACCACGGCGGACGGCACGATCGTCACCGCAGCCCACCAAGTGAGCGCCCAGCAGTCGCGGGTGCGGCCGATCCAAACGGGCGATCGCTACAGTGCGCCGCCCAAACTGACGGAGGCCACACCGCAACCAACCGAATCCTTTGATCGTTGGTGGGAGCGGGTTTCCCTGATTCCTGGCCCCATCAGTCGCCAACTGCTGAAAACCTATCGTGGCCTCAGCTCGCCATTGGTCAAAAGCCTGCTGACCGCGGCCGAAATTGACCCCCAGCAGCCGGTGGAAACCCTGGAACCCGCAGGTCAGCGGCGGCTGTTTGAGGTTTGGCAAGGCTGGCTGAAACGGCTGGAAATGGGAGATTTTGCGCCCGGTTGGACGGAAGCGGGCTACGACGTGCTGGGGTGGCAGGAACAGCGCTCGGCCCCATCGGTGCAAGACCTGCTCGATCGCTACTATGGCGATCGGCTCGATCGGGAAGCCTTCCAGCGGCTTTGGCAACAATTGCGGCAAAAGGTGAGCAACCTCGCCAGCAAGCTGCGCAAAAAAGTTGAAGAATTTACCGATCGCCTGGCCCAATCCGCCGAAGCCGACCAGTTTCGATCGCGGGCTGACCTGTTGATGGCCCATTTGCACCATTGGGAACCGGGGCTGGATCGAATCAGCCTGCCGGACTTTGAGACTGGCGCACCCGTGACCATCGCCCTGGATCCGGCGAAAACCGGTGTCCAAAACGCCCAACAGCTCTACAAAAAATATCAAAAGCTCGATCGTTCCCGCAGCGCGATCGAACCGCTACTGCTCGCTGCCCGCAGCGAATTGGCCTACCTGGAAGAGGTGGAAGAAAGCCTCAGTGAATTTGAGGACTACGGCGGCCCTGAAGATCTAAGCGCCCTCGAAGAAATTCGTGATGAACTGGTGCAGGAAGGTTATTTGGAGGATCCGGGCTATCGCCGGGCCTTGCCTGACCCCGGTGAAGGGTTCCGCAAATTCACCACCCCCAGCGGCTATGAAGTCTGGATTGGCCGCAACAATGCCCAGAACGATCGACTCTCCTTTCGGTTGGCCACGGCCTATGACTTGTGGTTCCATGCCCAGGAAATTCCCGGCAGCCATGTGCTGTTGCGGATGCCAGCGGGATCCCAGCCCGATCGCGCCGATTTGCAATTCACCGCCGATCTGGCCGCTCGCTACAGCCGGGCCCGGCAAGCAGAACAGGTTCCCGTGATTTACACGGAACCCCGGCATCTGTACAAACCCAAAGGCGCTAAACCGGGGCTAGTGATTTACAAGCATGAGCGGGTGATTTGGGGACAACCACAGCGACCGCTGGCGGGCTAAGGATCTGGGCGGACTGAAGGGCGATCGCTCGGAATGCTTGCTCGTTTTGCGGAAGACCCTGCCCAACCCCAGGGGCCAGACGGGGCGATCGTCCCCTGCTTCTGTTGGTTGCCTGCTGTCCAAGCAATCATCAATTTATGAATCTCTTGACCAATTACTGCGCACTATCGGCTTGGAGCCGGCGGGGCCGCCACTTTGCTCTCCCGATCGTTCTGTTTTGGAGCCTGTGGAGTTCCGGGCCGGCCCAGGCGATCGGGATGCGAAGCGCGATCGCCCCGCGCCACCCCAGGGTCACCGCCTTTCCCCGCGCTCCCGTGACTGATCGGCTGGGCCCCTTGAGCCAATCGCCTAACGAACTCCCCTTCATTGGCCGGCGCTCCTTCAACTTTTTGGGAGGCAGCGGCACGGGGCAATCAATCACGATCGAGCCAGATGGCACCACCACCGTTGAGCGCCACGGCACGGCCAACAGCGCCATTGAGTATCGCGGCCGCTTTTCCAATCCCCTTTGGCTGAATGATCAACAGGGTCTTCTGATTGAAGGATCCCAAATCTATCAAGTTGGCCCCGATGGCCAGCGGCCCCAGAATTGCGATCGGGGGGCGGCTCCCTGTCGTGCAGAACTGTGGGAACTCACCTCGGAAACCCCCGACCCAGCCGATTGGCCAGCCCCTCTGCCAGGGGAGCCTTTGGAGGATGTGGAAGATGAGCGATTCAGTCGCCAACCCTTTAATCGATCGCACTTTCAACAGGTGCAAGCGCTGAATCGGGCCTGTGGGTTTTATGACGTGACTTCCCCCTGCTCGGTGCGGATCTATCCCTTTAACAATCTGTCTCTGATAGCGCGGCGTGACGGCACGGAATCCGTGGGCTACAGCCTGTCGTTTTATCGGCCCATTTCCCAAGCGGCCGCCTTAGCCTACGTGAAAATTCTGAACGATCATCAATCTTTCCGCCCGATCGAAACCCAGCGCCTGGCCGATCGCCTGGTGTACTATGGCTGTCCCTACGATGCAGGAGCCGAGCAACCAGCCCCCCTTTGTTCGGTGGAACTGTTCTATGCAACCCCTTCGGGGTCTGATCGCTCGATCGAGCGGTCGCCCAGCGGGGAACCCCTGATCAGCGGGCTGCGTTTTATCCAAAGCAGTCCCTAAGCAGTCCCTATGTCGGGGGATGAGTTTGGGTTGATCAGTTTCAATCCCCTGTTTTGAATCAACCGTTGATGAACTCCGGAACTGGCATTTCTTGGCGGGCGGCGTTTCCAGACCACCGCCCAACCGCAAGTGCTTACAATGTTAAGTCTGGTGGGGGCTGGAGCCAGATTCCAGAATGGGCGGTGTATGCTGCCTTTATCCGCAAAATCGTTAGCTAACTTGGTGCAGTGTTGAAATCAGTTTTGGTGGCCCTGGATCGATCGGCATTATCCGAGTCAGAAATTGCCATGCTGCGATCGCTCAATTTGAACGATCAGTGCAAAGTAATTTTGGTGCATGTGATTCCGCCCACCAGCACCGATCTAGATCAGCCGCTCGATCGCCCCCAAGGCACTGCACCGGATTTGTATCGCGAGATTGAAACCCAACTGGCGGCCTACCAAAAGCGCCTACCCTGCCCCAGCACCATTGAAATCATCAGTGGCGAACCCGCTGCGGAAATTGTTCGCTTGGCCAATATCCATCGCACCGATTTAATCATCATTGGCAGCCGGGGCCTCAGCGGCATCGATCGCATTCTGCAAGGTTCCGTCAGCAGCGACGTGCTGGAACAAGCGCCCTGTTCGGTGTTGGTGGTGAAGGCCAAAACTGCCGCTTGATTTGTGCCCGATCGTCCTGAAACTGTCCAGCCTGATCGCCCCTTTTGCGTTGTGCTTGTGTTGGGGGTTGCCGGTTTTGGGTATTGCCCGTTTTTAGTTTTCCATCGCCTATCCTCGTTTTTGCCCGCATGTCTGCGTTTCTTGCCCAACTGAACCCCGCCCAGCGCCGCGCCGTTGAACATTACCAGGGGCCCCTATTGGTGGTGGCGGGGGCTGGGTCGGGCAAAACCCGCGCCCTCACCTTCCGCATTGCTCACCTGATTCAACACCACCGCGTGGATCCGGATCAGATTTTGGCCGTGACCTTCACCAACAAGGCCGCGCGGGAAATGAAGGAGCGGATTGAAACCCTCTTTGCTCAACAGGAGGCACGATCGCGCTTTGGCAAACCCTTTGACCTGCTGCGGCCCGAGGAACAAACGCGCCTGAAATCCCAGGTCTATAAAGACACCATCAAGCACCTATGGATCGGGACTTTTCACGCCCTCTGTGCTCGAATTCTGCGGTTTGATCTGGAAAAATTTCAGCATCCTAAAGGCTATCGTTGGACAAAAAATTTCACGATTTTTGATGAATCCGATGTCCAAAGCCTGATTAAGCAGATTGTGACGAAAGACCTGAATCTCGACGATAAAAAATTCCAGCCGAGACAGGTGCGTTTTGCCATTAGCAATGCCAAAAATCAGGGACTGTCGCCGGAAGAGGTGGAGCGCAATGATCCCACTTTTCGCGGTCGCACAATCGCCACGGTTTATGATCGCTACCAAGCGGCTTTGGCGGCGAACAATGCTTTAGATTTTGATGATTTGATTGGGTTGCCCGTACAACTTTTTCAGCAAAATGAATCGGTTTTGGGTTACTGGCACAGCCGATTCCGCCACATTCTTGTGGATGAATATCAGGATACCAACCGCACCCAATACGACTTGATTCGGCTGTTGGTGACCAATGGGGAATCTTCCGAAAGCTTTGACCATTGGAACCATCGATCGATCTTTGTGGTGGGCGATGCGGATCAGTCCATTTATTCGTTTCGGGCGGCGGACTTCACGATTCTGCTAGATTTTCAGGATGATTTTGGCGATCGACTGCCCGATGACGACACGCGGACAATGGTGAAGCTGGAGGAAAACTATCGATCGCGCGAAAACATCTTGCAGGTGGCCAACGAACTCATTGAACGCAACACAGAACGCATTGATAAAGTATTGCGGCCCACGCGCGGGGCCGGCGACCCGATCGCGGTCTATGAATCCGACCACGAAATGGATGAAGCGGAATATGTGGTTCAGAAAATTCGCAAGCTGGAGCAACAAAATCCCGAATTAAATTGGGGCAGCTTTGCCATTTTGTATCGCACTAATGCCCAATCTCGTCCCTTTGAAGATGTGCTGCTGCGGTTGGGAATTCCTTACACCATGGTGGGAGGATTACGGTTCTATGACCGCAAGGAAATTAAGGACACGTTGGCCTATTTGCGCCTGCTCACCAATCCCAACGATAGTATTAGCCTGAAGCGGGTGATTAATGTGCCCAAGCGTGGGGTGGGCAAGACAACGCTCGATCGCCTAGAGAATGCGGCCGATCAGTTGGGCGTGCCGCTCTGGGAAATTTTGAGCGATGAAACTTCGGTGAAAACCCTGGCCGGACGCACGGCTAAGCCCTTGTTGGAGTTTGTGCAAATGATTCAGACTTGGCAAGCCCAGGTGGATCAACAACCCGCCGCCACAATTTTGGATGGCATTCTTCAGGGATCGGGCTATGTGCGGGAACTGCAAGCGGAGGGCACGGACGAAGCGAGCGATCGCCTGGCGAATTTGGCGGAATTGGCCAACGCCATGACCCAGTATGCGGAAGACACCAGCGACGGCTCCTTGACGAACTTTCTGGAAAATGCGGCGCTAGCTTCGGATTTGGATGACTTGAAGGAGGGCAAAAACGCCGTTTCTCTGATGACGCTCCATGCGGCCAAGGGGCTAGAATTCCCGGTGGTGTTTTTGGTGGGGCTGGAACAGGGGCTGTTTCCCAACTTCCGTTCCATGGACGATCCCCGATCGCTCGAAGAAGAACGCCGCCTTTGCTATGTGGGCATTACCCGCGCCCAGGAGCAATTGTTCTTAACCCATGCCCAGGAGCGGCGGCTGTGGGGAGGAATGCGCGAGCCTTCGGTTCCCTCGGTGTTTTTGGGCGAGCTGCCACCGGAGCACCTAATTACTGAGGGGCGGAGCAACCGCCGATCGGGGCCGGCGGCCTTGGGATCAGCAACGGGATCGGCCAATCGGCGATCGGCCGCGGCCCGCCCCACCCCCAAACCCAATCCGCGCCCGACCAAAACCACGCCGCCCCAAGCTTGGGAAGTGGGCGATCGGGTGATTCACGACACCTTTGGCGAAGGGAAGGTGATGCATGTGTTTGAAACCGGGCGCAAAGTCACCATTTCGGTGCGGTTTCCCGGCTTGGGTCAAAAAATCTTTGATCCCAACCTGGCTCCCCTCCAGCGCTTGGATTAGGCCACTGCCCGATCGCGAGGGTCGAAGTTTTTCTGATGCGATCGACCCAGGGAGGGATCCCCGAAAAATGGCGAAAACCGGTTGATTAACCCTTCAGAAAACTCGCTGGCAACCCCGCAAGCGCCCGATCGCCCATTGGGCCGTGCGCGATCGCCCAAATCGGCTAAGATGGCATCAACTAAACGTAACGTCGCTCTAACTTAAGGACAATACTGGGTGATTGACTTCGGACGAGTCATGACCGCGATGATCGTGCCGTTTGCCCAAGATGGCAGCGTTAACTACACGATCGTCGAGCAACTGACGCGCAATCTCGTGGCGCACGGAACCGACACGCTGGTGGTGTGCGGCACGACCGGTGAATCGCCAACCTTAACCTGGGACGAAGAATACGAACTGTTTCGCGTCGTTAAGCAAGCGGCGGGCCGTGCCAAGGTGATGGCCGGCACGGGATCCAACTCAACCCGCGAGGCGATCGCCGCCACCGAAAAGGCCGCTAAGCTCGGTCTGGATGGTTCGTTGCAAGTGGTTCCCTACTACAACAAACCGCCCCAAGAGGGACTCGCCGCCCATTTCCGGGCGATCGCCGCCGCCGTGCCCGAGTTCCCCCTCATGCTGTACAACATTCCGGGACGCACGGGCCAAAACCTGCTGCCGGAAACGGTGGCCCAACTGGCGGAATTGCCAAATATTGTGGCGATCAAAGAAGCCAGCGGTAACCTTGACCAGGTGAGCGCCGTCCGCCGTCTGACTCCGCCCACCTTCAAGATCTATTCTGGAGACGATTCCCTGACCTTGCCGATGTTGGCGGTGGGGGCTTCGGGGGTGGTCAGCGTGGCCAGCCATCTCGTGGGCGATCGAATTCAAAGCATGATTCGCGCCTTTGAAGCAGGTCAGGTCAACGACGCATTGACAGAACATTTGGCTTTGTTACCCTTGTTTAAAGCCTTGTTCTTGACCACGAATCCAATTCCCGTCAAAGCAGCGCTAGAACTGTTAGGCTGGGAAGTGGGGGAACCGCGCCTGCCGTTGATCCCTTGCCCGGATCCTGTTCGCCAAGCCTTGAAACAGGCAATGGCGGAGTTAGACCTGCTGCCACAGTGAACTAACAACAGTTGCTGACAACCAACGGGCGAGTGATCAGTGATTACTGGGTCACTGATGGGCAATTAGCGGGCGATGAACCCAGTGCGCGATCGACCCTTTCCCGATCGCCCCAAGCCAACAGGCGAAGGACAACCCTAGGGCGATGACGGCACAAGCTATTGGGTCAAAGATTGAGCAAAATACTAGGTAGAAAGTACTGAGTAGAGTGTTAATCAACGACTTTCAACTTGGCTCAAAATCAGCAACACCAATCCGAAAAATTGCAAATTGGTTGCTTTGATGAATTTTTGAGTTAGTTTCAGATTGCTGATAGTTGAGTCACGGACTTTTGGACAAAATAAACTGCCCGATCGCTCAAACCATTCACTCACCATCATCCCGATCGAGTGGCATAGGATTAAATCATCCAAATTAAGTTATCCAAATTCCAGAACTTGGATTAGACTGAGAGCAAATTGGCACTGCCCAGCCCTGCAACACTTGAAGGCAGCTTAAAATTAAAGAACTAGATTCCGGATTAACTAAAAGTTCTGACTAAAAATTTTGAATCAGCCGCTTGCTTAAGCAATGCAGTTCAGCAATGTAGTTCAGCCGGTTCATGAAACAGTTTCATTAAAAAAATCCCCTAAGCGGCTCAACTAAAATCTCGCTCAAAACCAATTGAAAAACCCAATTAACCCATTAAACAAGCCCATTGCCGTTAACCATGTTAAAAAACGCCCGATCGCTCAACATGACTCAATCATCGCTTTTTCGACAACCTGTGAAATCCGCAAAATTTTCAACGGCTCATCGCGAGCAGGGAGCTGCAAGCTAATCATGAATCCGGAATATCCAACAGTGGCTTGTTTAATAAAAATGGGAGTCCCCGCATTTGATTGCTCTTAGGCCGGTTGAGGGGTTCGATTTTTTGAACAATCTTTTGAACGCTCTAAATCATCCTCATTTGGAATCCCCACTTGGAATCCCCATTTGGAATCCTAATTTTGAGAGCAACCATTGTGTTGAATTTAGATTGATTGGCGGTGGTGAATTGGATCGATCGAACGGATCCACCGACTGATCTTGAAGCAAGTTTTTTTCCCAGATGGTTACTCCTTGATGCAATCCATGAGTTTGGTGAATGTGTTGAGCCTAGAAAATTCGGCACAGCATTCCACAGAATTTTGCCCAGCAGATTTGCCCCGCAGAATTTTGTACGGCAGGATTTTGCGCCGCTTTTCAGAAAGCGTTTTCTTGAAGAATTTTTGAAAAACCTTCAAGAAGGTTCTGCCAGCTTCGGGCCCCAATCCCGACCCAAGTTTCCCGCAGCAGCAACCCACCGCCGATCGCGTGATTCGGCTGGGGACGACGGGTTGATTGAGACAACCAGCTCAATCGTTTAACAGGCTGAGTACCGCCCATCACTAACCATCACGAATCAGGTTTGCTCCTTTCCCGACGAGAGGACATGACGGTACTCCCCAATTCGTTGCTAACAGTCTGGTGACCGATTCCAACGCCAAGTAGTGCAATTTTTGAGTGAAATTTCTGGAGGCAAATGACTCAAGTCAGAAAGCGAATTCGTCAGCAAGCAGATTCCGAATCTTCCGTGGCTAACGGTGGCGAGCTGGCCAGCGAGTTGGCCCGTGGAGTGAATCCCGAAGTTTCCGCAACCCCGATCGCCCCTGGAAGTAAAAACGTGGCAGCAAAAGACGTGAAAGATAGCTCCCGTGACGATGTTCGGCGCTCTGCCCCTAGCGTAATTCGCAAGCGGAATTCCAACTCCCAAACCACCCCCAAGAAATTGTTGCAAGCAGATCATGCTGCGACCTTGGATCAATCGTTTGCTCAATCAACCGATCGCACCTTTTCCCCCTCTATCCCTATGAGTCAAAACCTCGTGACTGCTTCCCCCAGAACTAACTTTTCGGCTGCGCAACCTTCAACCCAATTCATCAGTAACGGTAAGCCCGGAACGCTGAAAATTATTCCCCTGGGTGGCTTGCACGAAATTGGTAAGAACACCTGCATCTTCGAGTATGAAGATGAAATCATGATGCTGGATGCGGGGCTGGCGTTCCCCACCGATGGAATGCACGGCATTCAAATTGTGCTGCCGGATATGACTTATCTGCGGGACAATCGCGAAAAAATTAAGGGCATGATTGTCACCCACGGTCACGAAGACCACATTGGCGGCATTGCTTTTCACCTGAAGCAAGTGGATATTCCGGTGATCTATGGGCCGCGGCTGGCGATGGCGCTGCTGTCGGACAAGTTGGAAGAGGCCGGCGTGAGCGATCGCACGGAAATTCGCACCGTGGGCCCGCGCGAATTTGTGCGGGTGGGAACCAAGTTTCTGGTGGAGTTTATCCGCAATACCCACTCGATGGCCGATAGCTTTTCGGTGGCGATTCACACGCCGTTGGGTGTGGTGATTCATACGGGTGATTTCAAGTTTGATCACACGCCCGTTGATGGTGAATATTTCGATCTTCAGCGGTTGGCGGAATACGGTGAAAAGGGCGTTTTGTGCCTGATTAGTGATTCAACCAACGCCGAAATTCCTGGTTTCACCCCTTCGGAAAAATCGGTTTATCCGAACTTGGAACGGGCCTTTGCGAAAGCGCCGGGTCGCCTGTTGGTGACAACCTTTGCGTCATCGGTGCATCGGGTGAACATGATTTTGGACATTGCCCACAAGCAAGGCCGGGTGGTGTCGGTGTTGGGTCGATCGATGCTGAATACGATCGCCCATGCACGCAATTTGGGCTATGTGAAATGCCCGGATGATCTGTTCGTGCCGATTCATGAGCTGCAAAATTACCCCGATCACAAGGTGGTGATTTTGACCACCGGTTCCCAGGGCGAGCCGCTGTCGGCCCTGACGCGAATTTCCAAGGGCGAACATCGCCAAATCAAAATCCGTAATGGGGATACGGTGGTGCTGTCGGCGAATCCGATTCCCGGCAACACGATCGCGGTGGTGAACACGATCGACCGGCTGATGATGCTGGGGGCGAATGTGGTCTATGGGCGCGACAAGGGCATTCACGTTTCCGGTCACGGCTCCCAGGAAGATCACAAGCTGATGATTAGCCTGACGCGGCCCAAGTTCTTCATGCCGGTGCATGGTGAGCACCGGATGTTGGTGAAGCACGCGGAAATTGCCCAGAGCTTGGGCATTCCGGCGGACAACATGGTGATCATCGAAAATGGCGATGTGGTGGAACTGACCCAGGATTCGATCAAGATTGGCGATCGGGTTCCTTCGGGGATTGAACTGGTGGATGCGTCTCGATCGGGCGTGGTGAGCGATCGGGCCCTGCGCGAACGGCAACAGTTGGCCAACGAAGGCCTGGTGACCGTTGCCGCCAGTATCTACAGCACGGGTCAGTTGGCCTGCGATCCTCAGGTACACATGAGCGGTGTGGTTAGCAGCATTGACCCATCCAAGCTGACTGGGGCGATCGGGGCGACCTTGAAAAACTTCCTCAGCAACCGATTTGAGCGTTTTGTCACCAACCCGGCTCGCCGCAGCGATGACGATATCGATTGGGGCGGTCTGAAGGTGGAACTGGAGCGCGAGTTCCAGCGGCTGTTGCGTCGTGACTTTGTGGGTACGCCTCAAGTGGTGGTGTTGGTACAGCCGATCGCGGCTCCGATTTCTGTGCGGCGCGATCGCCCGGCTCCGGCCGCCCCGACGGGCAACACTGCCGTTGCCGCCGACTCGATCGCCCCTGAGTCTCCCGCCACGCCTTCGGGTCGCCGCCGCCGCCGCACCGCTGCCAGTGTCGCCTCCTAAGGCCAACACCTGAAATCCGCTGATCGATTGCAATTGGCTGAAAGTTACTTGTTGAAAGTTGCTGACCGATCGCGGCAATTTCTAATTTCCTAATCTCCAGTAGCACAGTAAGCTTCAGTGGCTGAGTTCAAAAATCCTCCAATTCTTGATCAATGTTGGTTGAGAAATGGGATGAGCCAGCCCCCAAAGACTGCTGTGCTACTGCATTGATGAATCGGTTATGAATTTCTTATGAATCTGTGTCAGTACCCCAAAGTACTGCTCAAATATCCAAATATCCTCTCAGGGGCTTCCATTTAGGGGGCTTTGCCAGTCACGCAGAACGTCAAAATTCCAAGAATTCGATCGAGCTGATTGAGGTAATACTCATCTAAATCAATTTCTAAAATTAGTCTGCTGTCGCGATCATGTAGCCCTAAAAACTTCCAAGTGGTTCCAGTGGTCACCACTCCATAAACCGAGGAAATGGGATCATTGGCCTGCTGATTGAATCGCCAAGCTGCGACCATTTCAGCCACACATTGCCCCAAACCACTATTGATGTTTTCGCGCTTGGCTTCTACCAATACCGTCACAGGTGATTTCAGGAGCAATAGTTCGGGCGATCGTGCCACTAAAAAATCGCAACGGCCGTTCAATCCACAGCTCGGATCAATATCAAAATCAATCCCAGAAAATAAACTAATTTGCCCTGCCAGTTGTCGCCGCAGCTCCACCAAGATAGGCGCAATAATCCATTCCGATCGGGCCTTTTCCGTATTACTGGCTAGGGCCAAAGGAACACTTTCTTGCAGCAGTTCCCGCAGGCGATCGCTCGGATTAATCGGCGGCACGGGCGCAAAATGATGAGGTCGATCGTAGAGATCCAGGGAAAATTGGTCGATCGCCTGAGCCAAACTAAAGTCGCTGTATGCCATAACCCGCTCTCGATCGATGAGGTATTACCGGCCGTAAGAGACTAGCTCTATCGCTCGTGCTGCCCCATGTGGGCTAGTTCTTTAATAGGGCGTGGTTCCGATCGTACAGCGCTTCCCCATGGTTGCGAGCCACCGTTGATCGCGAGTCATTGCTATGCCTCACAAAGTTGCGGCTGCGATCGAGTTGGCGAGCTTGTCCGCAATGCCCGCAATCCAGCGCTCGTCTTGGTTGGTGTAACTGCGGGGGGCGTTGGCTCCCAAAATCAACACGCCCCGATCGCCCAAAGGCTGCACAATCACGCCCTGGGTATTTTCGGGTAAATAGTCAAACTCAATGCGGCCGGGATAAACCTTCAAATCCACGAGATAGATCGGTTGTTGTTTATCGATCGCCCGCTGGACGATCGGCCCCGGCTTGACGATCGCTTGCGGGCCCAAAACACCGCGCCGAAGCAACGTTTGCCCAGCCGTGTGATCGCCCCGGTAAACCACCACCGATCGGGTCACCGTGTTGGTTAGCAACAGGTGGGAAGCCCAGGCCAGTTCCACCTGCAACGGGCGATCGAGATCGGGCGCTAGCTCAAACCCTTCCGGCCCCGTTAGCTCCACCGCGTCCGGCAACTTGGGTTGCACCCGCTGCCAGAGCAACCCCGTCAAAATTAAGAAAGCACAGGCGATCGTCCCGGCCACGTCCGATCTCGCCTGCCACTCACTGATTTGAGGAGTCCAGAGCCGATTCACAAACAGCCCCACCCCGATCGCCATGCCCACCGCGATCGGCAAATTTTGCAGCCAACGATTGGTTTGAGATCGCGCCATAGCTGCCGAGGGCTGCCGGGCCCCTAAACCTCGTTTGCGTCCAGAATGCGTTGGAACAGGTAACCCGTGCCCCGCGCCGTCAGGATTAGTTCTGGATTGCTGGGGTCTTCCTCCAGCTTGGCCCGCAGTCGAGAAATATGCACATCCACCACGCGGGTGTCCACATGGCGCTCGGGTGTGTAGCCCCAAACTTCCTGCAAAATTTCTGCCCGCGAGAACGGTTCGCCCGATCGCGACACCAACAGCTCCAACAGGCTAAACTCCATTCCCGTCAGCCGAATTCGCTCATCGCCCTTGTAAACCTGGCGCTTGTTGGTGTCAATGCGGATGTTGGCCACCTGAATCACGCCAGAGCTGGGAATTCCAGAGGCGTGGTTTTTGTCCACTCGCCGCAACACCGAGCGAATCCGAGCTTCCAACTCCTTGGGCGAAAAGGGCTTCACCACATAATCATCGGCCCCCAATTCCAGACCCGTGATTCGATCGGCCACATCGCCCAGCGCCGTGAGCATAATGATCGGAATATCCGATTCCTTGCGGAGTTCCTGGCACACGCCATAGCCATCCAGCTTCGGCATCATCACATCCAACACCACCAGATCCGGCCCCGCCTTCCGAAACACGTCCAAGGCTTCTTCGCCATCGGCAGCCGTGACCACCTCATAGCCAATCATGGACAGGCGGGTTTCTAGAATGCGGCGAATGCTGGCTTCGTCGTCAACAACCAGGATTTTTTCTTTGTGACTATCCAAGGAGAGGCCTCCTCCAATGGCTTTAACTTCTGCGTGAACTTTTGCGTGTTTTTGAATCGCTATCTTTCGGCTTTTATCGCTTTATTGTACCGAGGACATTTAAAGAGGCAATTCTAACCGCCGTTTCTCTTCCGTTTTGGAGATTACCAGTTGATCGCGGCGCAGGTTGAGGGCTGATTTCGTCAAAATGGATTGACAAATTACCCGCTCTGATGTGCGATGGGAGCGCATTTGACCCCAGTTCTTTGGAGTCGGGAATTGTAACTGATTGGGAACGCACCCTTTATTAAAAACAAGCGGGGTGTTTGTCGCAATGTTGCAACGAAATTGAAACAATTACAGAAATTTCTTAATTTGTTGCGCTTTTGTGGATTCTCCTTTCGGGGGTTGCCATCCTAGGGGTTGCCATCCTAGGGCAGAGGCTAATTAACGGCACTCGATGGCTGGGAGCACTGAATTGAACCAGCACCAATTGGGGTGGAAAACGGCGGTCAAGGTCTGGATCAACCAGGGCCGGATCAACCAGGGCCGAATCAAGAAGGGCCGGATCAAAGGGGAGACGATCGAATGGCGAAGGTAAAAACCCGCTACGTTTGCAGCGCCTGCGGAGGCGTGGAGGCCCAAATGTTCGGGCGCTGTCCCAGTTGTGGCCAGTGGGGCACTTTGGTGGAAGAGGTGTTGGCTGCGGAACCCAGCACCACGGGCCGGGCCGCCGTGGCCGCCACGACCCGATCGCGCAAGGGATCTCGCCCCCAAGAGCCGGCCAGCCCGATCGCGGCTCGCACCTTGGCCGAAATTCGCGATCGCCCCCGATCTCGCTGGGCTTCGGGGTTTCGAGAACTCGATCGAGTCCTGGGCGGGGGAATTGTGCCCGGCTCCTTGGTGCTGATTGGCGGCGATCCGGGCATTGGTAAATCAACCCTGCTGTTGCAAACGGCTAACCAACTGGCTCGATCTCGCCGGGTACTCTACGTTTGTGCCGAAGAATCGGGACAGCAGGTGAAACTGCGGGCCCAGCGATTGGGGGTACAGGCTCCGGCTGCGGAACTGATCTCGGGCCAGCTCCCGGAGGAATCGCCGGACGATCGCGCCGATCTGTACCTGCTGCCGGAAACGGATTTAGAGCCAATTTTGGCGGAAATTGAAAGCTTGCGACCGGCCATCGCCATCATTGACAGTGTGCAAGCGATTTATCTGCCCGCGCTGGCTTCTGCGCCAGGATCCGTGGCCCAGGTGCGGGAATGTACTTCGGCCCTGATGCGGCTGGCCAAGCGGCAGGATGTGGCCATGTTGCTGGTGGGCCATGTGACCAAGGAGGGGGCGATTGCCGGGCCCAAGGTGCTGGAGCATTTGGTGGATACGGTGCTCTATTTTGAGGGCGATCGATTTGCCAGTTTTCGCCTGTTGCGATCGGTTAAAAATCGTTTCGGTGCTACTCAGGAATTGGGGGTGTTTGAAATGGTCGATCGGGGGCTGTTAGAAGTTGCAAACCCCTCCGCTCTCTTTTTGGGTAACCGAGATGAGCGCGTGCCGGGCACGGCGACCATTGTGGCCTGCGAAGGAACCCGCCCGATCGTGGCGGAACTGCAAGCCCTCGTCAGCCCCACGAGCTATTCCTCGCCGCGCCGCGTCACCACGGGCATGGAATATAACCGGCTGCTGCAAATTTTGGCGGTGCTCGAAAAACGGGTGGGCGTGCCCCTCTCTCGGCTCGATGCCTACGTGTCCACCTCCGGCGGCCTGAGCGTGGAGGAACCGGCGGCCGACTTGGGTGTGGCCGTGGCCTTGGTGGCCAGTTTCCGCGATCGCATCGTTGATCCGGGCACGGTGCTGATCGGCGAGGTGGGTTTGGGCGGCCAAGTGCGTCCCGTTTCCCAACTGGAATTACGGCTCAAGGAAGCCGCGAAATTGGGATTTAAACGGGCGATCGTGCCCAAGGGTTCCGATGTACGAATTCGGGGAATGGAACTGATTCCCGTGGGGCGGTTGGTGGATGCGATCGGGGCGGCCATGGCGCGATCGATCGCGGCCGATGCCGCCCCCGATCCGGAAACCGGCGATTCGCACTCAAGCACACCCCAATCCCAAATTGAAGATTGAGTGAGCCTGTAGAGCTAACGACCAGACAGCGTGAAATTGAAAAGATTTCCTAAAGCGATACCCAAGCCTGTGCTAGCGGAACCAGTGATTCCACCCCAAAATAACGCCCTGAGTTTTCCAACCATTAATCGCAAATTATCAATGGCAAAAAACTGTAGAGCAGATGCAATTAACGGCACTGTAATGGGCAAGGCCCAGGGAATGACCGCTAGCCCTGCGCCAGATGTGAAAACCAAAGCAACAACAATGACTACGCCACCCGCCAGTCCGCCAATTGCTAAAATTCGTAATCCCGCCACAATTCCAATGACTGGCAATACTAGGGGAATCGCCATAGAATAAGCCACACCTAGCAGCGACATAGAAAAGTCGGGACTGGTGAAAGCGGCTCTCAGAAACAAACCCGTGAGCAGATGGAAAAGACCACTTCCTGCAAGTTGTAAGTAGGCTTTTCTAGCGGCTGCTTGATCATCAAGAGAGCTAACAAGTCGGCTAATTCGGGTTTCTTTTTTCATTGGCATAACAATCAATTGACTATGAATTGGAGGCAATGCCTTGTGATGACAGACTTTGGGGCTGATCCGAAGTATGCCGAAAACGAAAACAAAAAAGTTACGACAACCTCAAAAATAAGATTGTCTTGAAACCTGCTTCTACAGCAACGCAAGTTATTGCATTAAATTGGGCTGTTTGATTGTTTCTTGCACGGTTATACAAAAAATCCTCCCGGAATGAGGAGGATCTCAAAGATCTGAAACATGATCATGATCGAGATTATGATCGATGGCCCCGCCGTTTCAACGATGTTGCAGTCTGCACTAGCTGGGCACTTCACCCGATCCGACAACTGGAAAATTTGTCTAAACCGGCAGTGGTTCACTGATCGCCCGATCGCGTGGAATTTTGCGATCGAACAAACTGCCCAAAACGGCCGCCGGGCGAGCACTGTGGGGCCAAGCAAACGCATGGCGAAATGCTGCTTCTTGGCAGGCTTCCAGTTGCTCAAAATCAATCACATCCAAGGTCAGCAGGGTTTCGTATTCAAAGGGCAACCGCACATTATGCAAACCCGCATTGTCGGTGCAAATAGCAATCTCAACCCCCGCCTCAAAGCAGCGATCGAACACGGTTTTCAGTTCCCGTAAATCGCTCATGGTTCCCGTTTTGAGATAGGTGGTGGGACATACTTCCAAACATTGTCCCCGGCGGGCCAAATCGGGTAGCAGTTCGGGATATTGCAAGGGAATTTGAATCCCATGGCCAATGCGCATCAACAGCGGTAAAAGGTCGGGACATTGCCCCATGGGCGTTTCGTAAACATGGCCCGTGGTTTTGAGACCCAGCGATCGCGCCAATTCGTATAGCTCAATCCACTCATGCAATCGATCGCCATACAAATCGTCACCGCCCGCCAGGTCGATCGCGCAAACATAGTCCCGCGACTGAGCTGCTAACTCCACGATCGCCCGATTCACCTCATAGGGCAACTTGACATGCATACATAAAATTTGGCTGGTGACGATCGGGCAATCCACCACCTGGCTGGCCTGGCCTACCGTTTGCACAATGTCAGCCATCCGATCGATCCGCTCTCCCATTGGCAAATGCTCAGGGGTGCGCAGATAGGGCGTGTAGCGCAACTCCAAATAGGCCAAATTTTCGAAAATGTAGGCCCCCCGAATCAGGCGATAGATGAAATAGGGCAACATTTCCTGGGTCTGCACACTTTCCACCAATGAGTGCAGTTCCAAATACTCCGCCAGGGTTTTGCGAGGACGGGTGTAGAAATTCTCAAATGCCCCATAGTCTGGAAATTGGGTCGTTAAGTCCGATCGATGCCGTTCAAAATAGCGCCACAGCACCCGAGGCACGACCGAACCACCCAAATGCCGATGCAGTTCTGCATGTAATGCCATAGAAGCGTCCCCGAGAGTACTGAGTCTTGCGAGCGATCGCGATCGAGGCTGGAAATCGTCCCGATCGGGCCCAAGCACCGACGATCATTTCGATATTTTTATTGTTGCTTAAGAAAATTAAATCGGGCGCGATCGCCCGAGCCTATATCCCCCCGAGCGATTTCACCCAGTCACCGCCTCGATCGCCCGGTTGACACCTTTACACCTCGATCCTGATAATCGTCGTTTGTGTAAACTCAAACACCGCTAAACCGTTGGCTAACGTCGTTGTAATTGGGGCCCAGTGGGGCGACGAGGGCAAAGGCAAAATTACAGATCTCCTCAGTCGGTCGGCCGACGTGGTAGTTCGCTACCAAGGGGGGGTCAATGCCGGACACACGGTCGTTGTTCAAGACCAAGTGTTCAAGCTGCACCTCATTCCGTCTGGCATTTTGTATCCCGAAACCGAGTGCATCATTGGCTCGGGCACGGTCATTGATCCGCAAGTGCTGATTGAAGAACTCGATCAGCTCGTAGCGTTGGGCATTTCAACGGACAACCTGTTGATTGCGGAAACGGCCCACGTGACCATGCCCTATCACCGGCTGATCGATCGCGCGGCGGAGGAAAAACGCGGTAACTACAAGATTGGGACGACGGGGCGCGGCATTGGCCCGACCTACGCCGACAAATCCGAGCGTACCGGCATCCGGGTCATGGATTTGATCGATCGCGAGGCGCTGCCAGACTTGCTGCGTTGGACGATCGCCCAAAAGAACGTCATTCTCGAAAAGCTCTACGACCTGCCGCCGCTGGACGCGGAAGCGGTGATTGAAGAGTATTTGGCCTATGGCGATCGACTGCGGCCCCATGTGATCGACGCATCGCTCAAAATTGCCGACGCGGTGAAGCAAAAACGGAACGTTCTGTTTGAAGGGGCCCAGGGAACCCTGTTGGACCTGGATCACGGGACTTATCCCTATGTCACCTCTTCCAATCCGGTGGCTGGGGGAGCCTGCATTGGGGCAGGCGTGGGCCCTACAATCATCGATCGGGTGATTGGCGTGGCCAAGGCTTACACCACCCGCGTTGGCGAAGGCCCCTTCCCCACGGAAGCCCTGGACGAAACCGGAGAACATTTGGGCGAACGGGGGGCCGAGTTTGGCACCACCACGGGCCGCAAGCGCCGTTGCGGTTGGTTTGATGCGGTCATTGGCCGCTATGCCGCCCGGATCAACGGACTGGATTGCTTGGCCATCACCAAGTTGGACGTGTTGGATGAGCTGGCGGAAATCAAAGTTTGCGTGGCCTACGAAATTGACGGCCAACGCTGCGAAAATTTCCCCGCCGGGTCGCACCAATTCGCCAAGTGCCAGCCGATTTACGAAACCCTGCCCGGTTGGCAAACTTCCACCAGCGGTTGCCGCAACCTGGAAGATTTGCCCAAGCAGGCGCTGGACTACCTGAAGTTTTTGGCGGAGTTGATGGACGTGCCGATCGCGATTGTTTCCTTGGGAGCCAGCCGCGACCAAACGATCATCATCGAAGACCCCATTCACGGCCCCAAACGCGCCTTGCTGTACGAAAACGGCCAGAGTTAGCCCTAAGAACCAGTGGCCACAATCATCCCCATCAGGGTTAGTCGCAATCCGTTAACCCTGGGGGGCATCTGGCTACGGGCCCTTGCCTGAAAATGCCCTGATTGTTCAGGCTCCCTTTCAACGGCTCAAGCCTGGGGAATGGGGTTGAATTTCTGTTAATATTCTTTGGCTTTCTACGCCGACGATAGCTCGATCGCCCGCCGATTCTTGCTTGACTAAGTGCGATCGATCCCACAATAGGAGAACCATCCATGAGCCTTACTTTTGAAGCCCAAGTCCGTCCCGAAGGCAGCAAGCCCGGTGCTCTGCGTCGCGAAGGCTTGATTCCGGCGAACCTCTACGGTCACGACGGCGCAAACTCGGTGTTGCTGACGATCAACGCCCGGGATTTGGGTTATATGCTGCGATCGGTTAAGGTGGGCGAAACTCCGGTTGAACTCACGATCGCTGATTTGAACTGGAAGGGTTCCGTGGTGCTGCAAGAAGTGCAAAAGCACCCCTGGAAGTCAACCATGGTCTATCATGTCAGCTTCCTGGCCGCGAAGGGCTAAATCGCCTAGCAATCTAACTGGATGCTTGATGAAGCGAGAGTAGGGCAATTGAGTTTCGATTGCCCTACTTTGTGTTTTGAACATATTTGGAGTGCATTTGGAACGTATCTGGAACGTATTTGGAACCCATCTTGAATTGGGAGTCCTGGGCGTTCAATTTGGCTGATTGAGGATTTGTTGAAAGCTTGTTAAGAGCTTGTTGAGCGCTTGTATTGAAAATTTGTTGCATTGCATTCGCTGCACTGAACCTGTTGAATGCAAGCAGCGAGATTGAGCCAGTCCCCCTCAGGAGTTTTGTGCATGGATTCGACGCTGCCGCCCTTGGTGCAACAGATGCTTCAGCCGGAGTTCTATCCCCATCCGGTGCAGGAGCCGATCGCCCTGATCCAAACCCACGTTTCCTTTGTGTTTATTACGGGAGACTGGGTTTATAAACTCAAAAAGCCGGTGAACTTTGGCTTTTTGGACTATTCCACCCTGGAGCGGCGTAAGGAGTTTTGCGCTCAAGAAATTGCGCTCAACCAACGTAGTGCAGCGGAACTCTATGTGGGCGTAGTTCCCATTATTCAAACGGGCGATCGCTACCAATTGGCGGAAGTGGGCGAAGCTGAAGCCAGCAATGGGGCGGTGGAATATGCCGTCAAAATGCATCAATTTCCTCAGGAAAATTTGATGAGCGCTCGGTTCGATCGCGGCGAAATCACCGAAGCGGACATCATTGAGTTGGCCCGGGTGGTGGCGGAATTTCACCGCACCGCTCCCACCAGCGATTACATCAATACCTTTGGGGAAATCCCGCAAATTAAAGTTTCCTTTGATGAGAACTTTCAACAAACCACGGGTTACATTGGCGGGCCCCAAACCCAAGCACAATTTGACCTGACCCAAAGTTGGACGGAAGCTTTTTTTGCGGAAAATGGGGAGCTATTCCAAAGTCGTGTGACCGGCGGGTTCATTCGCAATGGCCATGGCGATTTGCACTTGGGCAATATCTGTTGGCTGAACGATCGCCCGCTGTTGTTCGACTGCATTGAGTTCAACGAACCTTTCCGGTTTGTGGACACAATTTACGACGTGGCTTTTTTGGCCATGGACTTGGAAGCTCGGGGCCGCATTGATTTAGCCAATGCCTTTGTCAATGAATATGCGGAGCGATCGGGCGATTGGGCTGGTTTGGCCCTGCTGCCGCTGTATCTGAGCCGCCAATCCTACGTGCGGGCCAAGGTCACCTCCTTTTTGCTGAATGACCCGGCGATTCCGGAGGCCGATCGAGCCGCCGCCCACGATCGAGCTACCGCCTACTATCGCCAAGCGGCCAGCTATGCCCAACCCCGATCGGGTCAGGTAATTTTGATGTGTGGCCTGTCGGGATCGGGCAAATCAACCGTGGCTCGGCAATTGGCTCGCCAAACCAACGGGATTCAGATTCGATCGGATGCGGTGCGCAAACACTTGGGCGCTGTGCCCCTCGACCAAAAGGGGCCGCAATCCCTTTACAGTGCCGAAATGACCGCCAAAACCTACGATCACCTGCTGCAATTGGGGCTGGATCTGGCCAGTCGGGGCGAAACGGTGATTCTCGATGCCAAATACGATCGCCGAGCCTTGCGCCAAACGGTGATTGCCGCCACCCAAGAACGGGAATTGGATTTGGAAATTGTCCATTGCCAAGCCCCGATCGAGGTGCTGCGCGATCGACTCAATCAGCGAACCGGTGACATTGCCGATGCCACGGCTGATCTGTTGGCGGCTCAAGTGGCGGCCTTCGAGGCCTTCAGCAATGAGGAACGCCTTTGGGTGCGCGAGGTAGACACAGCCCGGGGGGGCGATTTAAAGTTGCAGTAGCTGATTTTCCCGGTGGCGGCTGTTGGCCCTGCGCAAGTTGCCTGCGGTTATTGGTGCTGAGTAATTTGGCGCTGAGTAATCTGGCGCTGAGTAATCTGGTTCCCAATTCGCACTCAGTGCTTGGCAAACTTGGCAAATTTGGGCAACGGCCGCCCCGATCGCGACAATCCCCAGACCCGTGAGCTATCTGTATCAAGGCTTAGTTTGGTTCTTGCTGTTTTGGCTTGCCCTGGTGGGGGTGGGCTACAGCACACTGTCAGCTTTGGTGCTGGCGATTTTTGGTGGCGCTGCTGGATCAATTATTTCCGTGTGGTGGCAGCAGCCGGCCGCCGATCCGGTGGTGACGCGGCGAACGTTCGATCGGGTGGAGCGTGCGCCGCGTCCCTATCCTTACGAAACCCTGGAATCTTCGCGCCTCAAGCGCCAGGGCCGTCGCCGTCGCCAAATTGGCTGGCTAGATCAGTGGTTGCGGGTGCGGCCTCGCTAGGGTCGAATCACGGCTGATCGGTATTACCCTAGCGGCAGGAAATTTTTTTCAGGGTAAGTGCCTTGTTTTCAGGGTAAGTGCATTGTCTTAACCCAAGTGCTCTGACTGAGAGCTGACCGTTGTTACGGAGTTCAACAGTCGGCAGCACCCACCGAAGAGGAAACAAGCACCGTGTGGCAATGGGGTCAATGGCGCGATCAACGCCTGCCCTGGCAAACGCGCCAGGTCGCTGATGTTTTGTTGGTGGCGGCGGTGGCCGGTGGCTTGCTGTTGGCTCGCTCTTGGGGCTGGCTCCAGCAGGCGGAATTGGTGGCCTATGACTGGCTGATTCGGGCCCGATCGACCCCGCCCCTGCGCGATCGGGTGGTGATTGTGGGGGTGGATGAACCGGATATTCAATTTTTGAAGGTTTGGCCCGCCCGCGATCGAGACTTGGCCAAACTGTTGGAAACACTCGTGGCGGCTCGTCCCGTGGCGATCGGGCTGGATATTTACCGAGATTTGCCCCTACCCCCTGGTCAGGAACGCCTAGAGGAAATTTTTCAGAACAGTCCTGTCCCGATCGTCGGTATTCGGCTGATGCCCGACTCGGAAAAAAAAGGAATCCTGCCCGCAGCGTCCCTGGCTCGCTATCAGCAAATTGGGTTTAACAACATCATCATCGATCCCGATCGGCTGGTGCGCCGCCACATCCTCTATTGGTGGCATACGGATCCAAAAACGCGCCAACGCCAAATGCATCAGAGCTTTGCCTTTGTGTTGGCCCAACTGTATTTGCAACAGCGCCAAGTGACCCTGACCAAAACCGAAGATCCCAAACAACTGCAACTGGGGCGGCTGCGGTTGTCCCCGATCGACCCCAACAGTGGCGGCTACCAGGGCATTGATGCCGGTGGTTACCAAATCCTGGCCGATTGGCGGGGCCCCTCCAGAACCGTGCCGGTGGTTTGGTGGCGGGACGTGGTGCAGGGGAAGGTGTCGCCCGCGCAACTCAGTGGGCGAATTGTGGTCATTGGGGCCATGACCGAAAGCCTGAAGGACTATGCCTACACGCCCTACAGCAACCAAGGACGGGATTCGGCCCAACCCATCTTTGGGGTGGAATTGCAGGCCCAGGCGATCGAGCAACTGTTGGAATCCGCGATCGAGGGGCGGCCGCCCATTCGCACTTGGCCCGACTGGGTGGAACAGGTTTGGATTTTGCTGTGGACCGCGGCCGGGGCGATCGCCGTGAAGCGATCTCGCTCCATGGGCCAGGCGGCTTTTCACCTGGCCTTGGCCCTGTTGGGCATTGGCAGTTTCACCAGCCTGAGCCTGGGGTGGGGGTGGTGGATTCCAATCGTGCCGGTGGCCATGGGCACGCTGGCCAGCGCCGGGGGGCTGTGGCTGCTGGCCTTTCAGCGGCAACAGGAACAGACCCGATCGACCCTCTTTTTTCAGCAAGTTTTGGCCGCCATTCCCGAGCCACTGTTTGTGAAAGACCAAAATCGGCGCTGGATTGCCGTGAATCCTGCCTTTTGCAACTTCACGGGGCTAACCACCACCGATCTGTTGGGTAAAAGAGCAGAGGATGTGTTTTCTGCTGAGTTGGCCGCTGCCCTCACGGCGGAAGATCAACGGGCGATCGACCAGTTGGGGCCCGCCGAAACCCAATTTGCCTGGCCCGATCCCTTTGGTCGAGAACGAATGGTGAGCACCAAGCGCACCCTCCACCGCGATCGAGCCGGGAATCAATTCCTGGTGGGGGTGATGCGCGATATTACCGAGCAGTGCCGAGCCGAAGCGGAATTACGCCGCACCGCCGCCGAACTGCGGGACTATACCCAGCAACTGGAGCTAGCCCACGATGTGTTGCAATACCAAGCTCGCCACGATGGCCTCACGGGATTGGTGAACCGTAAATATTTCTATGAGCGCTTGGATGTGGCGCTGCAACAAGCCCGCCAGGATCGGTTCATGAGCGCGGTTTTATATCTGGACTTAGATGGGTTTAAGGCCGTGAACGATACCTTGGGCCATCGGGCCGGCGATCTGTTGTTGATTGAATGTGCCCAACGCCTGACCCAAAACCTGCGAGGCAGCGACACGATCGCCCGATTTGGCGGTGATGAATTTGTGGCGTTGTTGCCGGCCATTCCTCAAGGGGACGTGGCGGCCAGGGTGGCCGAAAAACTCCTGGCCGCCGTCAGCAAGCCCTATCGCGTTGAGGGCTGTGATTGCCAAATTACGGTCAGCATTGGTGTGGCCCTGTTTCCCGATGATGCGGAAACGGCCGATCAACTCATTGAATATGCCGATTCCGCCATGTTTGCGGCCAAGGGGATGGGAAAAAATGCGTTTTGTCTCTATGGCGAGCTGCCAGCCGAGCCTGATCGGGTTTTGAGAGGGTAGTAGCGCGACATCCTTAAAATATTGGGTCAAAGTTGCGGAGCCAGTCGTGGTAACAAGGGGCTTAAGCCCCTTGCTGCTTAACGATCAAGTGACGGTAACAGCCATGTCATTTAACCCAGTGAATTAAGGCAGCCATGCTAGTAGGCACAGCCTGAACCGATCGGCCAGGCTGCACCAGCTTTCAGGAGAGGCCTAGCTCGAGAACTTCGGGCCCAAGCCGATCGCTCCGGCATAAACCGCCCGATCGCCCAGTTGATCCTCAATTCGCAGCAGGCGGTTATATTTCGCTACCCGTTCGCTCCGACAGAGAGAACCGGTTTTGATTTGACCGGCGCGCGTGGCCACGGCCAAATCGGCGATCGTCGTGTCTTCCGTTTCGCCGGAACGGTGGCTAATCACCGAGCGCAGGCCGCTGCGGGTGGCCAGGTCGATCGCCTCCAGGGTTTCCGTCAGCGTCCCGATTTGGTTCAGCTTAATCAAAATGGCATTGGCCGCCTTCAGCTCAATCCCCTTTTGCAAGCGCGTTGGATTGGTCACAAACAGATCGTCGCCCACCAGTTGGGTGCGGCTGCCCAGGCTGGCATTCATCGCCGCCCAGTTGTCCCAATCGTCTTCGCTCAGGCCGTCCTCGATCGACACGATCGGGTACTGGCTCGCCAACTTGTCCAAATAGGCGATCGTTTCCGCCGGGCTGTGGGTTGCCCCATCAAAGGCATAATTCCCACCCTTGTACAACTCCGTCGAAGCCACATCCAGCGCCAGCGCCACTTGCTCGCCCGGTTTGTAGCCGGCCTTCTCGATCGCCGCAATCAGCAAATCGAGCGCCTCTTGGTTGGAACCCAAGTTCGGTGCAAAGCCGCCCTCATCGCCCACACCCGTCAGCAGGTTTTTATCCTTCAGCACCTTGCTCAGGGCTGCAAACACTTCCGCCCCCCAGCGCAGGGCCTCCGCAAAGCTGCTGGCCCCGTGGGGCACAATCATGAATTCTTGGATGTCCACATTGTTGTCCGCGTGGGCCCCGCCGTTAATCACGTTCATGAGGGGCACGGGCAACACGTTCGACAAGGGGCCGCCCAGGTAGCGATAGAGGGGCAACCCGGCGGTGGCGGCGGCGGCCTTCGCCGTGGCCAGCGACACGGCCAAAATGGCATTCGCACCGATTTTGGACTTGTTGGGCGTGCCATCCAGCTCAATCATGGCCAGGTCAATGCTGGCCTGATCAAGCGCATCCATGCCGTAGAGTTCCGGCGAAATTTGCTCTTCAATATTTTCAACGGCTTTCAGCACGCCCTTGCCACCATAGCGGCCGGGGTCGTCATCCCGCAGTTCGTGTGCTTCAAAAGTACCGGTGGATGCGCCGCTGGGAACCTGAGCCAGGCCGGTTACCCCCGATTCGAGGGTGACTTCGGCTTCGACGGTGGGACGACCCCGCGAATCCAAAATTTCTCGCGCGTGAATTTCGACGATCCCCGTGTCGGTCATTTCCATGCGTTTTCTCCAAATCCAAAAGCGAACTCGATGCGGGCCGTTGGGATGGGCATTGTGCCCCGCGATCGGGTGGCCAAGTGCGATCGCCCCATCCAGCGGTCAATTGCCAGAATCAGAATAAGTCTTCATGGGTCGTTTGCGCGGGTTTTGCGCGTGAGATCCCGTGAACCTGCTGTGATGCTTCTAGGCGGCTCTGGTGCTTTGATGGCAGCGAGCTTTGGGGTTTGGACTGGGACAGATCAAGGCTGGAGCACTTGAATCCCAAACTTAAACCTCAAAAGTCGGAACTCTCAAAACCTCAGCTCCGAGGTCTGAACACTGAAGCTGGCCATTGTTGACCTTGGGTGATCTGTTCCGCTGCATCAACCATTACGGCTTGGACAGCCAATTGGGGTCTGAAATGGGCCTTGGTGGCACTTCCGTCAGTTAATTGAGTTAATTGAGCGGTATCGGACTGATTCTGGCTCTGTCGTAACCGTAAGATCGGCTGATCGCCCCAAAACTTTAGGGATCGATCGGGACTGATGCCCCGATCATCCTGATCGCCCCGATCGATCCAATTCCTCCAGCCGTGACCTGTGTTAGTGCATGAACTGAGATTAGGGCTTGGATTAGGGCTTGCTGAGATTAATTGGCTGGAATTAGTTGGCTGAGACTGGCTTCGCCAAAATCCCCTACACTGAGACTGCTACTTTGCTCGATCGCTCGAATGCTGGTTAAAGCCAAGCCCCAGCCCCTAGCCCCCCGTTGGCAAAAACCCCGATATTCCAGTTGGGAACGGCAGAAGGACGTGACGATCGCAATCGGGCGATTTGTCTCGGCCCTGTGGTGGGATCGTGTTCGCAAACAAAACAGCAGTGAGCAACGCAGTCGCCGGGCCCAGTGGCTAGCCCAAACCCTGGTGAACTTGGGACCCGCGTTTATCAAAGTGGGACAGGCCCTGTCCACTCGCCCCGATCTGTTGCCGGGGGAATATATCACCGCCCTCAGCCGATTGCAGGATGCCGTGCCGCCCTTCAGCACGGATCTGGCGATCGCCACGATCGAAGCGGAGCTGGGCCAATCTGTTCAAGAACTCTTTCTGGAATTTGAACCGGAGCCGATCGCGGCGGCCAGTTTGGGGCAAGTTCACCGGGCCGTGCTGCCTGGGGGCGATCGGGTCGTGGTCAAAGTTCAGCGCCCGGGTCTAGAGCCGCTGTTTGATCTGGATTTCAAAGTTCTACGGCGTTTAATTCACTGGAGCGAGCTGCTCTTTCCCTGGACTCAGCAATACGATTTGGAGTCCATTTATCAAGAATTTTTTCGGATTCTTTATCAAGAAATTGACTACGTTCACGAGGCCCACAACGCCGATCACTTTCGCCAAAACTTTCAGGAATTTCAAAACGTCCGAGTTCCCAAAATCCATTGGCCCTACACCACTTCCCGTGTGTTGGTGATGGAATATCTGCCGGGAATTAAGGTGGATGACTGCGAGGCGCTGGTGTCCTGTGGCATTGACACCAAAAAGCTGAATCAGTTGGGCGTTTGTTGCTACTTAAAACAGCTTTTGCAAGATGGTTTCTTTCAGGCAGATCCTCACCCGGGAAACCTGGCAGTGACCCAAGATGGATCGCTGATTTTCTATGACTTTGGCATGTTTGTGGAAGTGAAATCCCTGGCCAAAGAACAGATGCTGCAAACCCTGTTTGCGGTTCTGAAAAAAGATAGTGAATCAGTGTTGGAATCCCTAATTTCCATGGGATTAATTGAGCCGGTTTCGGATATGCGACCGGTGCGGAAACTGCTGCAATTTACCCTGGAACGGTTTGCGGAGCGGCCGGTGGATGTGAATGCATTCACGGAAATGCGCCGGGAAATTGCCACTTTGTTTGAGCAGCAACCGTTCCGACTGCCGGCCCAAATGACTTACATTTTGAAGTCGATTACAACGCTGGATGGCATTGCGCGGCGACTGGATCCGGAATATAACCTGATTGCGCTGGCCAAACCCTTTGTGAAGCAGTTTGCGGGCATTGATCCCAATCGATCGCTCGCGGAAGGGCCAGGAGCCAACAAAACCCAAAAATGGCTGGGCTTGGCTAAGTTGGCTCTGGATACGGTGCAAGCGCAACTGAGCAAGCCGAATCCAACGGTGCTGGCAATTCAGCGGCTGGAGCAACGAATTGAACGGGGTGAGCTGGAGCTGCGGGTGCGATCGACGGAAACCGATCGGGCCCTGAAACGCCTGAACCTGTCGATCGAATGTTTGATGTACACCTGCTTGGCGGGCTGTTTGTTAATTAGCGGGGCGGTTTTGGTGACGGGGCCCTTGGCCCACTGGGCGGCCTTTGTGTTTGCGGGGTCGGGAGTGGCGGTGGTGTTGCTGGTGCGGGCGTTGGTGCGGCTGTCGGTGCGCAAGCGGCTCGATCGATTCATGGAGTAGCTATGGCCGATCGGGAACGGATTCTGGGCCTTGATCCGGGGCTAGCCATTTTAGGATTTGGGGCAATTAGTGTTCCCGCCGTTGGGGATCCGGTTTTTGGGAGTGATGGTTCGTTGGGTTGGCGATCGAGCGACCCGGTGGCGATCGACCCGGTGGCGATCGAATTGATCGACTTTGGCATCATTGCCACCCCTGCCGGCCAGCCCATTGGCGATCGGTTGGTGACCCTTCACGACGATTTGCACGCGGTCATTGACCAAATTGAGCCGGATCGGGTGGCGATCGAAAAACTCTTTTTTTATCGGATGGGCAACACGATCGCCGTAGCCCAAGCCCGTGGGGTGGTGTTGCTGGTTTTGGCTCAACGGCAACTTCCTTGGGTAGAATTCACACCGGCTCAAATTAAGCAAGCCCTCACCGGCTACGGCAACGCCAAGAAGCCCGAAGTGCAAGCCGCCGTGGCCCGGGAACTGAATTTGACCACCTTGCCCAAGCCGGACGATGCGGCCGATGCGTTGGCCGTGGCGATCGCCGCTTGGGGGGCGGAGGCTGCCAATCGCGGCTAGGGGCCAAGCGGCTCACAGGTAGCGTTAATTGGCTAGAAACCAGTTGGTAGCAGGTTGTTGGAGTTGCAAAGTTGCGGGGCGAGAGCGATGTTGCGAATCAGTCAGGAGCTGGAAACACCACAACTGATCACCTCGGGAAACGCTGCTCGCAAAAGCTGCCACATCGATCGCACGCTCCTGGAGCCGGAACACCCCCAACATCAACATTGGATGGGTCACGCCTTGCAATTGGCCGCCGCCGCCGGGGCCGCCGGGGATGTGCCCGTGGGGGCGATCGTGGTGGATGGACAAGGCCAGGCGATCGCGCAGGCGGAAAACCGCAAGCAACGGGATGGCGATCCCACGGGGCATGCGGAAATTTTGGCGCTCCAACGGGCCGGGCGATCGCGCCAAAATTGGCATCTAAACGATTGCGTTCTTTACGTCACCCTGGAGCCTTGCCCCATGTGTGCGGGGGCAATTATTAACGCTAGACTTGGGTTGCTTGTTTTTGGGGCGATCGATCCCAAAGCGGGAGCCATTTGTTCTGTGCTTAATTTGCCCACCAGTGCCGCTTCCAATCACCGATTGCCGGTTATTGGCGGTGTCTTGGGCCAAGACTGTCAGCAACAATTACAAGCCTGGTTTCAACAGAAGCGTCCTGATCGATTCTGTACCCAGCCTTCGGAAAGCACCTGAATAGTATCTTGGAGTACTTGCCAAACGCCAGTTGTTGTGAAATTAAAAACTGCAGCCTCTTATTTTTACTGCTAGATTCGTTGATTTATAAACTTTTGATATGTCAATTTTGATTTTTCAAATATTCCTATTAGCACTATTGTCTCATTCGTTTTAAAAATCTCCAAATTCATCATTTAATGAATAATTCAATCAATTAATTATCAATTTAGTAATTAATTTCTCGGATCAATCTTGTAAATGAATGTTTAGGATTGATGTTTAAATCCAGAACTAGAAATTACATCTAAACCGATTATCGCGTTACATGGCAAATGCCATCGAGCAGTTAGTTGGTGTGCAATGATCACCCTCCTGGTTATTGGATCTGAAACTCATTCAAATCAAAATTCAAGAGATCTAATTTTCACTCATTCAGGCTATATCTTCCTTCACTAATTAACTCTGAGAAATCTGAAGGGCTGATCGAGAACGAACAAAATTGAAAGAGATAGAAAGCTGCTCTTGGATGATCGTAACTACTTGTGAAGAGATTAAGTGCTTTTAAGAAAACCTTATTCTGAAAATAATAAAATTATTGTTCACTGCTGAAATGGCGAAAGTTTGATGATGGCTGCCGCAAATCCCCCAACCTGTGATCAACGATGCAGAGATAATCGACGCATCGTTGATCGATCGCCAGCCATCTCCCCAACCTCTGAGGCATCGGAACTTCAACCGTTTGCAGGCCCCCACCCGATCGTCAACAGTGCCAGACAAAACCTGAGCGCCGACCCCGACAAGCCAAAAACTATAGGCTAAAAACTAAAAGATGCCTGGAATCCTTCCTGGAATCCTTCAAGGTATAATTTGACTTCGCTGAGACTTGTGTTGGGGGCAAAATGGCAACTATTTCTAAGAAAATTTGTCTGGTTGGCGATTTTAGTGTTGGCAAAACCAGTCTAATTCGTAGGTTTGTTGATCGTCAATTTAGTGATCAATATTTGTCAACCGTTGGCGTTAAGATCTCCAAAAAACTAATTGATGCTACTAGCCTTAAGCTGCCAGAAGGCGACAAGTTTCAATTAATGGTCTGGGATATTGAAGGATGCACAGATTACAAGCCGATCGATGTGTCCTATCTCCGTGGTGCGAGTGGAATCATTATTGTTTCTGACAGTAGCCGCATGGAAACGGTAGAAAACCTCGATCGTCACCTACAAATGTTTCAGCAAGTTAATCCTAAGGGATCCGTCGTGATTGCCTTTAATAAGGCAGATCTCATTGAACCAACAATGCTGACTAAGGTTATGGGGTTGCATAGCTTTGCCCATGAGTCTCAGGTGGTGGCGACCTATGCCACTTCCGCCAAAACGGGCGATAATGTTGACAAGATGTTCCTAGAGCTATCGCAATCGATGCTCAACGGGTAACCGAAGGAGAGCTATAGTCTTCAAGGTCTTCATGGATGCAATAGTTGGCATCCACAGTGGGTAATTTAAAGTCAACTTTGCTGTTGCTGCGGCCTCTTGAGCAGAATGAAATTATCCTTGCCTCAGCATATCCAATTGATTGTTGTGAACGAAGCCTTCCAGGTGGTTTCGGTTCAGGGCAATGTGGCTCCTTTGATCGACTCAGGATTGCTGGAGATGTTGGTGGAGTCTGCGGAGGCGGGAGCGATCGCCCCGATCGAGGCCCCAACGGATGGGGCTGTGGATCACTCCACAGGCCAGTTGGCACCCACTGCCCCGGGTCTCAGTCCTGAGCAACTGGCTGCGCAATTGCTGGGGCTGGAGATTTATGAACTGTTCCCAGAACTCTTTGGGATTGATGAAATTTTGGTGGAGGTGGCAGCGGGCGATCGCCCAGAATTCAACATCAAGGGCATTGGCCGTGTCACCGCCCATGGCTCCCCAATCTATTTTGATATTCATATTACGGCCCACCCCAGCCCCACTCCTGAACACTATTTAATTTTTTTCCTAGAAGATGTAACCGATCGCATGAGCTTGGAACAAGTGTTGGTTCAAGCGACTAATGAAAAACATCTGTTGATTCGGAATTTAGAGGAAACCAAGCAACAGATTGATCAAATTATTTCAGCCATGAGTGAAATGCTGCTTTTGGTTTCAGAAGCAGGTTTAATTCGGATGGTGAACCCGGCCACTCGTCATCTGTTGGGTTACGAAGCTGAGGAGTTAATTGGTCAGCCCATGTCGGCAATTTTGGCGCGCCGAGATGCCCCATCGGCTCCAGAGCCAGGACACCTGTTGGCGGCGGAGGAAGGGGAAGCAGTTTGCCAAACTAAGACCGGCGCAATTTTGGTGATTGCCTTTTCCCGATCGCGCCTCACCAACACCCTAACGGGACAGTTGGGGCGTGCAGAAACGGTTCAAGATTTTCTGTATGTGGGGCGCGATGTTACGGAAGAAAAACGCCGCCAACGATATCAATCGGTTCAACATTTAATTACGCGAATTATTTCTGAGTCGAATATTGCCACCCAAGCTCTGTCGGCAGTGGTTCGAGCTTTGTGCCAAGAATTTGATTGGCAATTGGGAGAATTTTGGTTAATCGATCGCACAGACGTTGGCAGCGGAAATCCATCTGCCCACTGCATTGATCACTGGCTTTCTCCCGTACTAGAAATTAGCCACGATTGGAAGCCAGTGCGTTGCCTGCGCTTGAATGAAGATCACAGTTTCCTCTCGCAGGTTTGGCAAGAAACGAAGGCTAAATGGCAACAAGATCTTCCGGATCAAGCGGTTCCGGCGGGAACTTTGGAAATTCAGAATCTAAACTTCAAAACGGGGTTTGGATTTCCGATTAAAACCGGCGATCAAGTGTTGGGAATTTTGCTGTTTTTCAAGCAAGCCTCTCAACTCGTGAGTCCTGATCTGTTGAATTTAGGCGAAAGTTTGGGCAGCCAGTTGGGGCAATATGTGGAACGTCGCAAGGCCGAAGAAGCCCTGTTACTAGAGCAAGAAAAATCTGAGCGCTTGCTGTTAAATATTCTGCCGGAAACGATCGCCCATTGTCTGAAGCGCAATGCCAGAACGATCGCAGAACAGTTTGCCGCCGTCACCGTCTTGTTTGCGGATATTGTCGGTTTTACGGAAATCGCTTCAAATTTGAGTGCGATCGAGCTGGTGGAATTATTGAATGAAATTTTCTCGGAATTTGATCAGCTCACAGAAATCCATGGCCTAGAGAAAATTAAAACGATTGGCGATTCCTATATGGTGGTGGCGGGTTTGCCCACCCCGCGCGCCGACCACGCCCAGGCGATCGCGAATATGGCCCTAGACATGCAGTTAGTCATGGGTCGGTTTAACGACAGGCAAAAACGTGATTTTCAAATTCGCATCGGGATTCATAGTGGCTCCGTGGTGGCAGGCGTGATTGGCCTGAAGAAATTTATTTATGACCTTTGGGGGGATACGGTCAACACCGCCTCGCGGATGGAATCGCATGGCATTCCAGGGAGAATTCAAACCTCAGCCGCCACCTATGCCCTGCTCAAAAATTCTTACCAATTTGAGCATCGTGGCTTAGTTCACATCAAAGGGAAAGGCGATATGGATACCTATTTTCTGTTGGGTCATATGCCCTAAATCATGATTCGGGATAGTGATTGGTTATGTTGATCAAGTCGATCGGCAACTTGATCAACATAACCCTAAAAACGATAGGTGTTGATAACGCAAGCCGGTATTGTTGGCTAGCCGCTTCCACTGAATTCCTTTACAATGCAGAGCGGCCCTCAATTTTGATTGAATCTCCCAAAATCAGAATATTCAATCACTGCTAACGATTATTGCGATTAACAATCGCTTGATTTTCAGTCCCCGATCTCTGCTGTTGTTATGACCCTGCCCTCAGAAGACTCGCCCCTTTATAACCATCCTTTGCCACAAATTGAGACGTGGCTGCTATCCCAAGGTTGCACCCAAGATCGCGAAGCATTGCATTGTTGGCATATCCAAAAGGATGCTTGGCAGGCAACGTTATATCTAGAAGAAGATCGCCTGACGGTTTACTACTTGGATGCGGATGGATCTGGAGAATCTACCCAGCGATCGTTTAAATATTCCTTGAGTCGGCGGGATATTGAAGATGCAATCTTCTCGGGGCCTTGAAGCAGAGTCCTGCGCTGGAATCTTGATCCGAAGTTTTGTGCGAAAGCCTTGCACGAAATTCTTGAAAATCGCTAGTGAACTTGAGGTTCAACCCGTCATTATTGGGGTGCGAACTTTGAGCCTGAACTTTATTTGGTGCGCACTTTGCCGTAGCGTCGATCGCGCTTTTGATAGCTCATGAGGGCTTGATGGAAAGCGGCGCGATCGAACTCTGGCCACAGGGTTTCGGTGACGTAAAGCTCTGCGTAGGCAATTTGCCACAACAAAAAATTGCTGATTCGCATTTCGCCGCTGGTGCGAATGATCAAGTCGGGATCGGTGAGTTCGCGCGTGTAAAGATGTTGCTCAAAGAGCTGTTCATCAATGGACTCGATCGCCAGGTCACCGCTTTTGACCTGAGCGGCGATCGCTCGGCAAGCTTGCAAAATTTCTTGTCGTCCGCCGTAGTTGGTGGCTACGGTGAAATTCAGAGCATTGTTGTGGCGCGTAAGGTCTGAAGCATGGGCAATTTCTGCTTGCAAAGAATCGGGGAGCGCATGGATATTGCCCACAAACCGAATGCGCACCAACTCTTCAATTAATTCTTGAAGTTCTCGCCGCAGAACTTTCTCAAAAAGCATCATCAAAAAGTCTACTTCTTCGGCGGGGCGACCCCAATTTTCTGTCGAAAAAGCGTAGACCGTGAGGGCTTGAATGCCCCAATCTTTGCAGCAGCGAATTAAGTCTTTAAGGGTATCAACTCCCCGGCGATGACCCATGATGCGTGGGAGGCCGCGCTGCTTTGCCCAGCGGCCATTGCCATCCATAATCACAGCAACATGGCGAGGCAACAGCGCTCGATCGAGATCGGCGGGCAATTCACGCGATAGGAGTTGTTTTGCGGTCATATGAATCGACGCAAGATAAAGTCTTCACCACCTCTGCGAATGGAGAACGCAATGGGAGGTGAATTTGAGAGCAGTTGTGCAGGAAGTCTCGTTCAGATTAGCGCGTGTCAACAAAAATTGCTGGCTTGCTTCCCATGAGCATACCCGAACGATCGCAACTCGACGCTCTCCCCGGGCGGCCCCACGGGGTAGGGGCGTTGGCCGGTGAATCTAGGGGTTGGTTGGGCCGTTTGAATTGAGGGCCGAAATGGTTGGGTGAGGGGCAGAACTTCCACCGGGCACGGGCATCTATCGCCGCTTGCGCCACAGGCCGGTGAAGAATAGCAACTGTCGCCGCAACTGTCGCAGGGACGTGACTCGCTGTTCCCGATCGCTGGGCGAGGCGAGCTTGGTTTTCAGAATTTCCCGCAGGCGACTGCTGGCGATCGGGCGTTCCAGTTGGCCGCGCTCCGCCACGGAAATCGACCCGGTTTCTTCGGAAACGACGATGCAAAGACAGTTGGCCATCCGTTCCGTCACGCCCATGGCGGCCCGGTGGCGAGTTCCAAGCTGGCGAGAGGCTTGGCGATCGGACAGGGGCAAAATGGCTCCCGCTGAAGTGACCCGATCGCCCTGAATAAAAACCGCTCCGTCGTGCAACAGGGTGGAGGTTTGGAAAATGGTTTGCAGCAACTCTTTCGAGACTTCCGCATCCAAACGCACCCCAGGCACGGAAAAATCGCGCTCATCGATCGTGCCGCTGGTTTCCAAGACTAACAGGGCCCCTGTGCGGTTTTGGGACAGTTCCCGCACCGCGTCTACCAGTTCATCGATCGTGTTGTCGGTGCCTGGGGCCGTGTCGGGCGATCGGGACAACAACTCCCCCACTTGGCCCCGGCCCAACTTTTCCAACAAGCGCCGAAACTCCGACTGCAACATAACGGCCATGGCCACGGCCGCCCCAACCGTCAAGTTGCCCAGGAAAAAACTCAAGAGCGACAGCCCCCAACGCTGGGCCACCGCCGCCGCCAACATCAGTACGACGAACCCGCGCACCATCCACAGGGTTCGCCGTTCGCCGACGACGGCCAACAGGGCATACGTCAGGAGCAAAACTAGGCCGATATCGATCGCTTGCAGCAGCAACAGCGGGTCTCGGACAACTCAAGAATCGGTCTACGAAATGGCGCAGGCCCCCAGTGGACAACCGTTGATGAACCCTGGGGGCAAAACGGGGGGCGGGAGGTTTAGCTCAGCCCTTGCAGCCGATCGGGCAGGCGATCGAACCGCAGCAAGTCTTCATCTGTTTCCCGTTCCAGAATCAGATCAGCCTGACCATTGCGCACCAAAACCGCCGCCGGTCGAGGCACGCGGTTATAGTTCGAGGCCATGCTGGCGTTATAGGCCCCCGTGGCCAACACCACCAACACATCCCCCGTTTCCAGGGCCGGCAATTGAGCATCCCGAATCAGCACATCGCCCGATTCACAGTGCTTACCGGCTACGGTAACCGTTTCCGTGCAAGGGGCGCTCATTCGGTTCGCCACCACCGATCGATACAAGGATTGGTACGTGATCGGTCGGGGATTATCGGACATGCCGCCATCCACAGAAACGTAGGTGCGGATGCTGGGAACCGTTTTTTGGCTGCCAACCCGATAGGCCGTGAGGCAGGAAGACCCCACCAGCGATCGACCCGGTTCGCACAGCAACTTGGGCAGGGGCAATCCCGTCCGATCGCAGGCTGCCGTGATCCCTTGGGCGATCGTTTGCACCCACTGCTCAATGCTCGGCGGGTCATCGGATTCCGTGTAGCGAATGCCCAAACCACCGCCCACATTCAACTCCGCCACCGGCAGCCCCAACTGCTGGGCCTTAACGAACCACTGCACCAGGGTATCGGTCAAATCGCTGTGGGGTTGCAGCTCAAAAATTTGAGAGCCGATGTGGGCATGTAGCCCAATGCAGTGTAAGTGGGGTTGCTGGGCTAAAAACTCCAGCACTTCATCTACTTGGGTTGGATCAAAGCCAAACTTGCTGTCAATGTGGCCCGTGCGGATGTATTCGTGGGTGTGGCATTCAATGCCGGGCGTGATCCGCACCATCACCCGAATTGGCTCCGAGGTGGAGAAGCTGGCCAAGGTGTGCAAGTCAAGCCAGTTGTCGGTGATGATGTTGCAGCCCGATCGCACGGCCAATTCCAGTTCAGCCCGGGATTTGTTGTTGCCGTGCAAATAAATCTTGGCGGCCGGCGTGCCCGCTCGTAGGGCCGTGAGGATTTCGCCCGCCGACACCACATCCACGCCCAAGCCTTCCGACTGGGCGATCGCGCAAATCGCCAAACAGCTCCAGGCCTTGGAGGCGTAGAGTACCTGGGATTCTCCCGCATAAAACTGCTTGAATGAGTCTCGGTATTGGCGACAGGCCGCCCGCAGTCCTTCCTCATCCAGGATGTATAGAGGCGAGCCAAACTGTTCCAGCAGTTCCACCACATCGCAACCGCCCACTTCCAAATGGTCGCGATCGTTCACGCGAGCCGTGAGGGGCATCAACAGTTGGTTGGGTGATGGCTCAGGGCCGCCTTCGGATTGGGGGTGAAGATATTGCAGGCTGGAGGTTTGGGAATCCGTCTGATCAGCGTGATTGGTTTGGGGGCGAGCAGCGGGCGTAGCAACCATCGGTTTGTAGCAGTGCGGGTTGGGTGGTTATGGGGAATTGGCAAACGTTGGCAACCATTGGCAACCACAGAACCGGCGATCTCCATTAGATGCGCTTCCGATGATCCTCTGATGCTCCGATGGGCGATCGATCCAGTGTGATCGATCTAGGGCGATCGGGACACAACCCGATCGATCACCAACCTACCGACACCGAATCTACCGAGCTGACGAATATGAACATCAATCCAGAGCCGATGATCATGGTTGCCAACGTTGCAAAACTCGCGATCGAGACCAGAGGCAAACCAGCGGCCAACCACAGCATCTGAAGGAGCGATCGCCGTGGATCTAACCATTTCGGCCCCCTGGCCTATCCGGTTAGTTTACTATTGCGCGGCCTGGCCTGCGTGGCTCCCCAGGGTCTCAATTGATCGAGTATTGTTGAAATCAACGAGCCGATCGAACCCCCAACACAAGATCCCCACCTCTGATCATGATTTCTCTGGAAACCTATCCCGGCCTCTATCTGTTTCAGTTGCTGTTTGTGCTGTCCTTCACGGGCGTGATGATTTGGCAGGCGATCGAGTCCATCAAAACGATTGATCAATAATCAGAGCCGATCACCAGAGTCGATCACCAAAATCAATCAGTCGATCGTTAATCATCATTGGTCAACATCATCGATCAATGGGATCAATGGTTTAGGGAATTGATCAAGCAATCCTAAACAGACTAAAGACAAGGGGTTAAAACCCCTTGCCCCGATGATTTGCCTGGAGATGGTGGTGGATCCGGTTCGATCGACTTTGATCAATATCGATTTCGATATCGATTTCGATCAATTTTGATCGAACCCGCAGATTGCGATCGCCAACGGCGGCCCAAGTTCTGACTTGGGTTCCGGCGTTTTTGAAATTGCTGAATCGGGATGACAGGATTTGAACCTGCGGCATCCTGCTCCCAAAGCAGGCGCGCTACCAAGCTGCGCTACATCCCGGTGTTGACGGCCAACGTTGATGGCCGGCGCTAGTGGCTTGCACGGGAGAAAGTTCGCCCACAGCCACAGACAAGGCCATCATATCACAGACGCTGTGAATGCTGAGGCGGAACAGGCGCAGGGACTCCAACCACTGCCCGCTCAGCCCTAATCTGGATACCAAAACATGCCTTTAATCCCTTCCGGATCGGGCATGAACCCCAAACCCTTGTAGAAATCCACCACGTGGGGATCGGCAAAGAGCGTAATGTTGCTGATGTCTTCGCGGCGTAACTGCTCGATCGTTTGGCGCATCAACGCCTTGCCAAAACCTCGGCCCTGAAAATCTGGATGCACCACCACATCCCACACGGTGGCGTTGAAAGCATGATCCGACGTGGCCCGCGAAAAGCCAATCAGTCGCCGCTTTGCGCCCCGCTGCTCCCACATGGACAGCACCAAGAAGCTGTGTTGAATCGCTTTTTTCACCTTGCGCAAGGGCCGACGGGCCCAGCCCACCGCATCGCAAAGCTCTTCAAGGTCGTACAGATCAATATCGCGATCGGTACTAAAGAAAACCCGAATCTCACCCGTTTGCGGATCTCGCTCCAGGGGTTGATAGCCGGGAACCGCCTCGACCGTTGCGGCCGGGCGATCTCCCTGTGTTCCAAATAAGCTCTTCCAAAACCCCATGTGAGCCTACACGATCTGTCTTAACACTTGCCAGCGACAGCCAGTACCCGAGACCAATTCGCCACAACGACGATGCAGCCATGGGGCTAATCACTCAACCGGCAAGGGGCGCGATCGCTCTGCACCGTGCGGTGATTACCACGCCATGGTTGGTTGAGGTTGGTTTAGAAAACGCTGTGATTGCGCTCTATTGTGCCATGGGTTGCGCGAAACTTGGATCATTCCCGGCAACTGGCAACCCAAGACTGAAAAGAAGCCGCCGCAACCCCGAATTCCAACCCAAATTCAGGAGCCGTTGATGAACCTCAGCGATCGATTCAGCGGTTTCGCCACTGCCCGGCCAGCCCAGCCATGTGCCGGTTTGGCGCTTCTGTGGTTCAAGGGGCGGGGTTGCCCACCGAGCCGTCAATTTCTATGCCAATATAGGTTTTAATGGGAACCATAAGCCAAGTCCCTTGGCCTGCCATCGATTGAGATCATCAGGCCATCTAAAAAAGTCCCGCTAAAGAAAGTCCCGTTAAAGTCGCGTTGCGGAACCGGCGATCGCGCCGTCACCCTTGCTTGTTCTGAGGCTGGCTGGCAAAGCTGGCTGTCTCTGAAGGGTGCTCCCCGTCGCGATCGCCCACCGTGGTTATGACGCGAAAGGCGGCCGGTTGGGTTGTGTCAGCCTGTAGAGCGGATGAAGCCAACTTCACCGCCACCCAACAGGATGTTTCCCGATTGCGGCATTTGTTAGCAAATTGCGGCAATTGCTAGTGGAATAGTGACGGAATGTCAAGATGGATTCAAAGCGCTATCAGCGGTAAAACACGGTGGCAGGTGCGGTTTCATCCGGTATGAGTTCGGGTCTCAAGCCCTCAACGCTCGACTTGCTCAAGCGCTTCAACCGGGCCTTTCCGCAATTTTATGAGCAGTTTGTCAGCAGTGAAATTCAACTGCAAAATCTGCGCTTGGCCTATCAACTCTACAAAACTCGCCAAGCGGTCATTGAACTGAAGCCGGAAGGGGGCAAAAGCGCACTGCATTTTGCCTATCGCAACCAATCCTTTCTGCTCAGTGACATTTTTGGGGTGCTGGCGGCCTATGGCCTGACGATCCACAGCTTGAGCCTTTACGGGCAAATCCACCCGCCGATGCTGGTGTTCATCAAGTTGGTGGTGTCTCGGGGCAGCAAGGCTCTGACGGAGAAGACTTCGGAAAATGTTTGCCGCGCCATTCGTGAAGCGCTGGCTGGCCACTTCGAGGTGGAAGAGATGCTGGCGGTGGAATTCAACCTGGATGCGGGGTTGGAGCAGGTGGAAACGGAGTTCTATGTGGATCCGGTGTTCCATTTGCCCGCTCTGTTGATTGAGGCGGATAACCAGCCGGGGTTGTTCTACAAGGTGATGTATGCCATCTGGCAAGAGGATCTGCTGGTGGTGAATGCCAATTTGCTGGTGTGGCGGGGACGAACAAGGCTGATTTTGTATCTACTGGGCCCCAATGAGAGCTTGATTCCAGAATATCTGGGTCAACGAATTGCGGAAGGGGTTCGTCAACGTCTGATGGGGTGCTAAGTTGGAAGCCCAAGGGGAATCACCCATCCGGGTATTTCCCCCCCAATCTCTGACGATCGCCCTTGGCCGTCTCAGAGTACCAATGGCACAATGGGGCGATTATTAGAAATTTCCTTCCTGAAGGGGAAATGGGGGCGTTCAGGCGGCGCTGGCGGTTGACTTTACCGGTTTTTTGGGCCGGTGGGTCTGCGCAGGTTGCTTTGAAGGTCAGTTGCTCGATCGGGTGGCGTTTTTGGCGCGATCGCGATCGGTGATTGTTCCGCGTTTGCCCATGAAAGCGCTCCCGTGAAAGTTCTATTGAAGCTGGTCTGATATTGAGGGTTAGCTGTTTTGGGTTCAGGATCTCACCGCGTGCTGGAAGAGTCGCAACTGAGCGATCGCGATCTCATTGAGCGCATTAGCGCCGGAGCGATGGATCGCATCCTGTTGTTTTTGGCCTTTAGTGCCATGCGAACCGGTGGCCACCGCCACGGGGCATTTTTGGATGCGGCGGCTACGGCGGCAAAATGCGCCATTTACCTGACTTATTTGGAACAGGGGCAAAACCTACGCCATACGGGCTATTTGCACCACATTGAGCCAAAGCGGGTGAAGGCGATTGTGGAGGAGGTGCGCGAGGCCTTGACGGAAGGCAAGCTGCTGCGGATGTTGGGATCCCAGGAGCCGCGCTACCTGATTCAGTTGCCGGCGGTTTGGATGGAGCGGTTTCCCTGGAAGCCGGGTCAGCCCCGCATTCCGGGGACGAGCCTAACCGGTGAAGAAAAGCATTATTTGGAACGGAAGCTGCCGGATCAGTTGCCCGATGCTCAGGTTTTGAACTCGTTCCAGTTCATGGAGCTAATTGAGTTTTTGCATCGCCGATCGCAGGAGCCATTCCCGATCGAACAGCAAATGCCCCTGAGCGAAGCCCTGACGGAACATATCAAGCGGCGATTGTTGCACTCGGGAACGGTGTCGCGGCTGGATTCGCCTTGGGGAATGCCGTTCTATGCCTTGGTGCGAGCTTCCTACTGGACTCCGAAGGATTCCGAAGCCCGCAGCTACACGGCGGTGGAGGATACGGCGACCTATTTCCGATTGCTGCGGGAATGGGCGGCGAATCCGGAGAAACAACAGGCCATGCGGGCGATCGAGGAGTTGGATATTGCGCCCGATCGTCTGGGAGAAGCGATGGCGGATTTGGATCGGGTGCTGCGGGAATGGGCCGATCGACACCATACGGAAGGTGGCCAGCCGATCGTGGTGCAACTGGCAGCGGGCGATCGGATTGACCACCTAGATCCCTAGATCTCTAAGACACAGATGAGCCTTTCAGGGGCTTAATTCGGCCATTGGCATCGGGCTTGACCGGCTCAAATAGTTGGTGGGCGGTGGCGAAGGAACCGTAGCGATCGGGGTTGGCCGCAATTGCCGCTTGCAAACAACTGGCGGCGCGATCGAGAGCCGTTTGGCGTTCCCAGTCACTGCAATCCGATCGCTGGGTTTGCAGCAGGTAGCAACAGGCCTGGCAAAATTGCAACTCCGGTAATGATAGGCCGCGTTCGGCTGCCTTCAAGTAGCTCATCAGGGCCGCTTCCGGTTGCCGCAGCCGGAGTTGTGCCAGGCCGCGGTTATACCAAGGGGTGGGCTTGGTGGGATCTCGCTTGATCGTTTCGTCGTAGCTTTTAATCGCCGCTTGTAATTGCCCGATCGAGAAGAGGGCATTGCCCCGATCGTACCAAGCATTAGGTTGTTCAGGGTTCAGGGTCAAGGAGAGGTCATAGCTGGCGATCGCCTCCCGAATGCGCCCCAACTGCCGCATCAGGCGGCCGCGATAGTACCAGGTATCCGCATCGGCCGCGTCAAAGGTAATGGCTTTTTGGTAGCTTTCGAGGGCCCCTGCCAAATCACCTGCCCAACGCAGGGAAATCGCGCGATTATGCCAAATATTGTGGTCGCCATCCCGCAAGCCGAGGGCCTTGTCATAGCTGGCAATGGCTTCATCGTGGCGCTTGAGATTGTCTAGGACGATCCCGCGCTGATACCAAGTGGCGGCGCTGGCGGGTTCCAATTCCAGGGATCGCTCATAGCAGGTGAGCGCCTCGCTGTCTCGATTGAGCTTGCGTAAAACCACGCCGCGATTGTGCCAGGCGCGGGGACAGGTGGGATTCAGTTCGATCGACCGACTATAGTTATGGGCGGCCGCTTCCCAATGGCCCAGCCGGAAGTGGGTTACGCCCAAATTATTCCAAAGACGATGATCCAGTGGTGCAAAGTTCAGCGCCTTTTGATAACTGGCTAAGGCTCCCTCCAATTGCCCAGCGCCATCAAGGGCCGTGCCCCGGTTATACCAATAGTGGGGATTTTGCGGCTCCAGCACCAACGCCCGATCGTAATAGGTGATGGCATCCTGAAGGCAGCCGGTGCGAGCCAGGGCATTGCCGCAGTCATTCCACAGGGCACTGCAATTGGGAGCGAGGCTAATCGCCTGGCCAAACAGCTCGATCGCCTCTGTCCATTGCCCCGATCGACAAAGCCCTAGGGCCAAGGTGTAGGATTCCAGGGCAGCAGGCTGGAGAGCAGTGGTGGCATCGGGGGAATTCACAGGATTGTTTCCATCCCAAAAGCGCGTTGAGGGCAGCTTGGAGCAGGGGGGAGCGTGGCCAACCCCCGTAGGCTGGCTAGGGTATTCTGTGGCCCTTGGGGGCAATCCAAACAGAAAATTAGCTTCATTCTACGTGGGCATTTTACGTGGGATCTCGGAGGGGCGCTTGTTCGTGCAACGGAATTTCACAGCCATCACCCCTAGCTTGGGTTAGGTTGCCCTGGGGTTGGTGTGCCCAGCAACCGAAGATTTCGGTTCGAGACGGCCGGCCGGTTCAGTCGGCTAGTTCGTCTATTGTTTCAACTGTTTCAACGATTGATAATGTTCATGTTAGGGGTTGAGCCGGTGATAACACAATTGCGTGGTGGTTTGGTCGTGTCTTGCCAGGCCCCGATCGATTCCCCCCTGCGGGATCCTCAGATCATTGCCACCATGGCCCAAGCGGCTGTGTTGCGGGGGGCGGTGGGTATCCGTTTAGACAGTCCCGAGCATGTGATGGCAACCCGATCGCGCTTGGGGGCCGATGTACCAATTATTGGCCTTTGGAAGCAGGTGCTACACGGCTCCTCGGTTTACATCACGCCACGCTTTGCCGATGCCGCCGCGATCGCCGCCGCCGGGGCCGACATCATCGCCATTGATGCCACCCTGCGATCGCGCCCCGAAGGGGACACCGCCGCCCAACTGATCGATCGCATCCATCAGGAATTGGGGAAACCGGTGATGGCCGACATTGACACCTGGGAAGCGGCCGAAGCCGCCGCCCAAGCGGGAGCTGACTTGGTGGGTACAACGCTGTATGGCTACACGGAAGCGACCCAAGATCAGACCCCGCCGGGATGGGATCTGTTAACGCAAATGGTCACGCGCCTGACAGTGCCTTGCATTTGTGAAGGGGGCATTGCTTCGCCGGCCATGGCCCGGGCTGCGATCGATCGGGGAGCCTTTGCCGTGGTTGTGGGAACTGCCATCACGGGGATCGATCTGCAAGTGCAAGCCTATCAACGGGCGATCGCCCTGGAGTAGTCTGAACAGTTTGTTGGGGCTGAGCTGGATTGTTTCGATCGCCTCGATCGCCTCCGAAATTCACGGCGGGATCTCGGTTCCAGTCGCTTGCGGATCCCCAAGATTCCACCCCTAAGAGTAATGGGGCGATCGAACAGATCGCCCCATCACTTCACAATTGAATTTCAGGCAAAGAGTTCATCACACCCGATTCAACGGGATTGAACCCGATCGGGCTGGGCTGGACTCGGTTGAACCCAAATCACCGCCCGGCCCGACTCATCACATGGCAACGGTTAGCTACACCAACGCAGGCACAGCCGCCGGAGTGGGCCACCGCTTCAGGGCCCGGCCAAATTCCGCCAACTCCACCATCAACGCATCGAACTGATCCGGAGTCAGGGATTGGGGCCCATCCGACAGGGCCTTCTTCGGATTCGGGTGGACTTCAATCATCAGCGAATCACAGCCCACAGCCATCGATCCCTTGGCCATCGTGGGTACGAAGTGGGCCCAGCCCGTGCCGTGGCTAGGATCCACCATAATCGGCAAGTGGGTGAGGCGGCGCAGTACCGGCACAGCAGCCAGATCCAGATGGTTGCGGGTGTATTGGCGATCGAACGTGCGAATGCCGCGCTCGCAGAGGATCACGTTCGGGTTGCCCGCCGCCATGATGTATTCCGCGGCCATCAACCATTCCTCGATCGTGGCAGACATCCCCCGCTTCAGCAGCACCGGCTTATCTTGGGCCCCAATCTGCTTCAGCAGCGAGAAGTTCTGCATATTGCGGGCCCCCACTTGCAGCACATCCGCCACTTCGTAGATCTTTTCGATGTCGGCCGTGTCCATCACCTCCGTGATGATCCCCAATCCGGACGCATCCCGAGCCGCCGCCAACAGTTCCAAAGCACTTTCACCATGGCCCTGGAACGCATAGGGCGAAGTCCGAGGCTTGAAGGCCCCACCCCGCAGGAATTGGGCCCCGGCTGCCTTGACTCGCAGGGCCGTTTCCACAATCATTTCCTCGTTTTCCACGGAGCAAGGGCCCGCCACCACCGCGATCGGGTGGTTTTCGCCAATCGTTACCGGGCCGTTGGGGGTAGGAATCGTAACCTCGCTGGCTTCCCCGTGGCGATATTCCCGGCTGGCCCGCTTGAACGGCTGTTCCACCCGCAGCACCTGTTCAATCCAGGGGCTAATTTCTTCCATCCGTTCGGGATCCATGCTGGCCGTGTCGCCCACCAGACCCAGCACCACCTTATGTTTCCCGACGATTTTTTCGGGATCCAAGCCCCAGCTCTTGAACTCGTCCGCAACGCGATCGATCTCTTCAGCGGGTGCGCCCGCACGCATCACAATGATCATGATTGAAGCCTCTGTTGATGGGATTTTGAGCGTTTTTAGGAGTGTAGCCAGGCTAGCTGGCAGACCAAAGCCGCGATCGAAACGCCGCCAGGCCCCCCACGCGCTTGCCCAAGCCCCGCCGTCGAACTGATAACACCACCTGCGTTCCTGACACCCTTGCCCCCGCTAACCCGTTACGGATTGGATCCCACATCCCTAAAGCGCGCGGAGCCGCCAGGTATCCTGGCAGCCCCGTTCGTCCTCTCTAGTGTAATTAAGATTTTTCTTTGTTTCGGGCTGACTGGGCTGCTCGCCAACCTTCAACCATTCGGCCAAAGTTCACCCGAAACTCCCCGATTCCCCACAAGCTGCCTGGCGCTGTTTCGTCCCATGACGAAGACAACACCCCATAGCTCAAACCCAACACCCCCAGCACCAGGAATCCCAAACTGGACGAAAAAACCAGCACGGTGGGTAAATGGACTTCCGTTCGCGTGTTGACAAAGTAGGCCCCGATGAAGCTGGCAAAGCTCAAGACCGTCGGGACACCACAAAACACCGCCATCCGTTTGGCCATGCGCTTACTCACCGAATCGGGAATCGCCATTTCCGATCGCGTGTAGACCCGTTTGGGAGCGGAGTCCGGCTGGGTGGTTTGGGCGGGCTTGGCTTTGGTGGAGGGAGGCAGCGGGTTCAGCTTGCGCGGAGCCGGTGTCGTCGCAGGGGTTGGCTCGGATTCAGCCTTGGCCTTGCGGCGTTTTCCCGGTTCAAAGGGCAAGCGATCGCGCGGCGATGGAGAGGGAGGCTCGCCTGACACGATGGATAGCGCTCCCTAACCGCGAATGCCGAGTTTCTTGATCAGCGCTTGGTAACGCTCACGATCCTGCTTCAGGATGTAAGCCAGCAGGCGCTTACGGCGACCGATGATTTGCAGCAGACCACGACGAGAGGCGTGATCTTTCTTGTTCTTTTTCAGGTGTTCGCTGAGTTGCTCGACGCGCGCCGTCAACAACGCCACTTGCACATCCGCCGAGCCGGTATCGGTGCCGTGGGTTTGGAAGTCATTGATGACGGTTTGTTTGCGCTCTTGTTGCAGGGGCATGACGAATTTGCTTGGGTGTTGCTAAGTACAGACAGCAGCTCTCTAGAATATCACGCTCAGACCGGAGTGCAAGGGGACGATCGCTCGATTGCGATCGCCCCCGGGTTCACAGCGGCCGGGAAGCCCAAAGCCGCCCGGAAGTTGCCTCAAAAACCCCTACAAAACCCCCTAGACCGTGATTTGGGAGACTCCCTAAAAGTCACCCTCGGCGCTGGCTGCGGCCGTGGCCGCATGATCCAACTTGAGCACCAACACGCCCAACGGAGGCAAGCAGAGGTCGATCGAGTAGGGGCGATCGTGGAACCACCATTCCTCCGCCCATTTGCCCCCTAAATTGCCCATGTTGCTGCCGCCATATTTGCGCGAATCGCTGTTGAGCACTTCGCGATAGAAGCCCAACTTGGGAACCCCCACGCGGTAATGGGAATGGGGTTGCGGCGTGAAATTACAAACCACCACCACAAAATCCTTGTAATCCTTATCCCAGCGCACAAATGAAACCACACTGTGGTTGTTGTCGCTGCAATCAATCCACTCAAACCCTTCCTGACGGCAATCTTGGGTATAAAGGCAAGGCTCGTTGCGATAAAGCTGATTCAAATCAGTCACAAACTGCTTCAGCTTCTGATGGGGTTCGTATTGCAGCAAATGCCACTCCAAATCACCCCAAACATTCCACTCACTCCATTGGCCAAACTCCATGCTCATGAAGAGCGTTTTCTTGCCCGGGTGCGTGAACATGTAGGCATAGAGACAGCGCAAGTTAGCGAATTTTTGCCACTCATCACCGGGCACTTTTCCGAGCATATTGCTCTTGCCATGGACAATTTCATCGTGGGACAGAGCCAGCATGAAATTCTCGCTAAAGGCGTACCAAATGCTGAAGGTGACATTGTTTTGGTGAAATTGGCGGAACCAGGGATCCATCGAGAAATAGTCGAGGATGTCGTGCATCCAGCCCATGTTCCACTTCAAATTGAAGCCCAAGCCTCCCACATAGGTTGGCCAGGAAACCATCGGCCAAGCAGTGGACTCTTCCGCGATCGAGAGTACGCCGGGATAGTAGCTGAACAACAGATGGTTGGTTTGCCGCAGAAAATCAGCCGCTTCAATGTTTTCTCGACCACCATATTGGTTGGGCAACCATTCCCCATTCTCGCGGCAGTAATCCAGATACAACATTGAGGCCACCGCATCCACGCGGATGCCATCAATGTGATATTTGTCGAACCAGAAAAGGGCATTAGCAACTAGGAAATTCCGCACTTCATTGCGGCCATAGTTGAAAATCAAAGTGCCCCATTCCTTGTGTTCGCCCTTGCGGGGATCGGCATGTTCATAAAGGCAAGTGCCGTCAAACCCTGCCAAACCATGGCCATCTTTCGGGAAGTGACCGGGCACCCAATCCACAATCACACCAATGCCGTTTTGGTGGCATTGATCGACAAAATACATGAAGTCTTGAGGCGTGCCATAACGCGAGGTGACGGCGTAATAACCAATGACTTGGTAACCCCAAGATCCATCAAAGGGGTGCTCTGCTACGGGCAACAATTCCACATGGGTGAAGCCCATCTCTTTGACGTAGGGAATCAGGCGATCGGCCAGTTCTTTATAGGTCAAAAATCGAGTGCCGGGCTTCAGTTCCGCCACTGAAACCGATTCGGCCGGCGTGCCGTCGTAGTGGGTTCCGGGAAATGCAAAGTTTTCATGCAACCAGGAGCCGAGATGGACTTCATAAACCGAAACCGGCTGTTCTAGGGGCGCGGTGTGGCGGCGCTTGTCCATCCAATCGTTGTCGCTCCACTGGTAGTGATCCAGGTTGGCCACGATCGAGGCAGTTTTGGGGCGCACTTCCTGCTGGAATCCGTAGGGATCGCTCTTTTCGTAAATGTGCCCTTCCCAGTTTTTGATCTCGAATTTGTAGGGATCTCCTGCTTTCACGCCGGGGATGAACAAATCCCAAACGCCGCCGTCCATTTTCCGCATTTGGTGCTTGCGGCCGTCCCAGTAGTTGAAATCGCCCAAGACGGAAACATTACGCGCGTTGGGGGCCCAAACGGCGAAGTAAACACCGCTGACTCCTTCAATTTCCGTGAGGTGGGCCCCCAGTTTTTCGTAAATGCGGTGGTGATTGCCTTCGCAAAAGAGGTGAACATCAAAATCGGTGACCAGGGGCGATCGAAAAGCGTAGGGGTCATAGAGTACCCGCTCATGCTCTCCTTCTTGGATCCGCAGTTGGTAGTTGGCGATTTCGTGACGGGTGATGGTGCACTCAAAAAAGTGCGGGTGATGCACAGAGACCATCGGCACTTCAAGACGTTCTTCGGGAAAGATCGCCCAAGCGGCGCTGGCGCTGGGCAAATAGGCCCGAATTGCCCAGGTTGTTTCACCATCTTGCTGAAGCACCAGGTGGGGGCCAAGGACTTCAAAGGGATTGTGATGATGGTTGTGAACAATCCGATCGACTTGATCTTGGGCAATGGTAGGAATCATAGGGCGATCTTTTAAAACAACAGTCGAAAACAGTGGTCGAAAACAACAGTCGAAAAACAGCGGTGACGAACAAAAGGGCGCAGACAAAAACAGCAAACGGCCACTTAGCCTGGGGAGCCACCGAGAGCCGTTTGGGGGCCGAAACTTGGGCGATCGCGCGCCCAGTGCCAGCGGCCACCATTTACCTTCAGGAGCGTCTGCGGAATGGCTGAGACCTGCACAGTAACTGGGTTAGGGTTACCAAAAGCGTTTAACAAGGGGCTATTAGCAGGAGGCTTTCAATGGTTGGTTTCCGAGGGGAATTCTCAGTTTTTCGGGGTTAATTCTCGGGGCTGATTCTTGGAGTTAATTCTCGGGGTTAATTCTTGGGGTGAGTTTTCAGGGCTAATTCTCGGGGTTAATTTTCAGGAGGACGTTTCAAGGGAGCTGGTCAAAAACGCTTGATCAAAAGGGGTATTCATTGCGATCGATGAGTGTTTGTCAACCATTAGCAACAGAAATTTGCACAGGGTTGCACAGACCATAGCAAATGGCTGCTGTTGTCTCAAGGGCGATCGGGGGCCTGGTAGTCGCCAGATTTGCCGCCGGTTTTGGTAATCAGCCGCACGGCCTCAATTTGCATTGACTTTTCTAGCGCCTTTGCCATGTCGTAAAGGGTCAAGGCGGCTACCGATGCGGCCGTGAGCGCTTCCATCTCTACGCCCGTTTCGGCTTTGGTTTTCACGTTGGCTTGGATGATGTAGCCCGGAAGGGCGCGATCGGGCGTGAGGGTGACCTGCACCTTGCTCAGGGGCAAGGGATGACAAAGGGGAATGAGGTTAGCCGTTTGTTTTGCGGCCATGATTCCGGCAATGCGGGCCGTCCCCAGCACGTCTCCTTTGGGGGCATTGCCAGACTCGATCGCCGCGAGGGTGGCGGGCAGCATTCGGACACGCGCTTCGGCCAGGGCTTCCCGCGTGGTGGCCGTCTTGGCGGAAATGTCCACCATTCTGGCTTCACCGCTGCCGTCCAGGTGGGTGAGCGAAGGGGCGGCCACGGCTCGATCGCCCCCCCCAGCGGCCAAATCAACGGCAGTGGCTGGGTTTGGCCCTCGCTCCAAAAAATTTTGGTCGAGACTTGTCATGCTCCGGATAACCTGTGCTATGATTGTTCGGCGCTAAACGGTTAACCGCCGTCGAGCTAGGGCGTGTAGCTCAGTGGATAGAGCACGTGACTACGGATCACGGTGTCGGGGGTTCGAATCCCTCCTCGCCCGTTTCAAGAAAACAATACGCTAAAAAGCTCTGGTTCTAAGAACTTTTGCAGTTTTGAGTTTCGGGATTCTCGCGATCCCGCTGAAATCGGTTGGGTCAGTCAGACTGAGTTTCTGACGAGATAGACCGGGCCTCAGCAAGCCGAGCCTCAGCAAGTCGAGCACCTGAGTTTTGGTTGGGCTGTTCCTTGGCTCGATCCAGGAACCGAACCAGCGCACAGCGGCATCCCCAGCCCAATGGATCAGAGATGATTTAAAATCCCTGATCGCAAAGGACTGGATTGGATTCCATTCCCGAGCCAAGGTTGGGCGATCGGGATGTTGGAGCCATGCAAAGCGCCGAAGTTAGCCTAGTTGCGTTCGATCCACTTTTGGGCCCGCAACCGGAGGGCTACGGCATTTACCAACAGGTCTAAGCTCGCCTTCCGCTCATCAATCAAGAAGGGTTCGAGGGTGCTGTGGGGGCCGCCTTTTTCCGTGTAGGAAAATCCCTTGGTGGCGTTGATGTCGTCTTTGGGGAAATAAACCCGAAATTCCCGATCGCCCCAACTACCAATTACCTGAGAGCACTGGTTGTCTTCCAGCCCTTTGATGGGAACGGTGGCATTCACAAACTGCAACGCCAAGCCGGCCACACCGCGATCGACCAGGGCCTTTTGCAGGGCGGGCAAATATTCGGTTTCAATAAATTCGCCAAAGGGCTTGTCTTCCGGTTTTGGGGCTTTTTCTTTGGCTGGGGCAGCTTTTGGGGCCGCAGCGGGGGCCTTCGCTTGTACTTCCGCTTTCACTTCCGGATTGTCAGCCATGATGGTTCAGCAAATATGGTGCAGAAAATAGCGGGGCGATCGGGTTGCCTAGGTTCAACCACCACTGCCGGGACATGACCCACAACGGGCGATCGGCAATGTGGGGGTTCTTGCGGGTCTCGAAACCTAAGCAACTGAAATCTAAACAAGTATTGTACGGAGCGGCGGGAAGTTCCGGCTAGCTTTGGACTTTTGGGCTGATTATCAAACCGATTGGCTAACGCCTAGCGGCCCAGTCGATCCAGTCGATCGGGTGCGGTCGATCGGCTGTGGAACGAGCGATCGGCCAATGAATCAAGGCCCAGCGATCGGCTGCCATTAGCCCAAACCAGTTCTTGATCTGTTTTCGTCGTCCCTGATCTGTTTTCGTCGCCCTTGAATAGGTTTGCTATCGTTGGATCACCCTTTGCTCATTCCTGAATCATGGCCTCGCCCCTGGTTAAGCGGTTTTCCCTAGCCCTCAAGCGCTATTTGTGGATCCTGCCCGTGGGCCCAATTTTGGGGGCCGGCGTTGGTGCGGGACTGTCGTTGTTACCCGTGCCGCCCCCGCGCTATAGCATTTTGGGGGTTTTGTCATACCAACGGGCGGGGGTGTCGTTTTCGGAAACGGGAGCGGCGATTGTGGAGCAAGGGCAAACCCTCTCGCCAGACATTTTGACCGCGCCGGACATCATCGCGCCCGTGGCCAAGGAATTTCGGATGGATCCGGAGTTGTTGCTCAAAAGCCTGCGGGTGCGCGATCCCAACGCTGGTGACGAAAAGGAAAAGAAAAAAGAAAGCGGCCCGCCAACCTTGGAAGTGCGCTTCACGGATGAGAAAGGGGAGCGGGGCGAAAAGATTACAAACACCCTCATGAAGTTGATGGTGGAGAAAAGCCGTCAACTGAATGCTGCGCGGGTGAAGGGAATTATTGACGCGATTCGGGCCCGGCTGCCGCAGGTGATTGGAGAACTGCGGGCGGCGGAGCGCAATTTGGAACGATACGATCGGGTGGAAGGGGCGGCAATTTTGGCGGCCCAAAATGGGGCCCTGATTGAGTCGATCGCCACGATCGGGAATCAGCAGCGCCAACTGCAACTGCAACTGGAAGGCGTGACCGCCCAGGTGCGCTCCCTGGAACAGCGGCTGGGCCTGTCGGTAGACGATGCCTATGTGTCTTCGGCCCTCAGTTCCGATCCGATGCTGGCCCAGTTGCGGGTGCAGCTTCAGCAGGTGGAGGCGGAACGGCTGCTCCAAAGCCAACGCCTGCGGCCGGAGCATCCCCAAATGCAATTGTTGATGCAACGGCAACAGTCCCTAGAGACCCTGTTGAATCGTCGGGCCCAAGAGGTGGTTGGCGGCAGCATGGCGGGGGCAAAACCGCTGGCGGCCACCAGTCGGATTCGATCGAGCAGCAGCCTGGATCCGGCACGGCAACAGTTAGCTAACAGTTTGGTTTCCCTGAAAACCCAGCAGGAAACCCTGCAACGCCAACTCACCCTGTCCTTGAAGGCGGAACGGGAACTGCGTCAGGAATATGCAGGCGTGCCCAACAAACAGCTAGAGCGCGATCGCCTGGCTCAGCAGGTGGCCTTGAAAAAAGCGCTCTACGATCGAATGCAGGCCAAATTAGTCGATTCGGAAGCAGCCGAGGCGGAAACCGTCAGCAGCCTCACGATCGCCCAACCGGCCGCCATTCGCTCCGAGGAAATTGCGCAAAAGCTCTCCATGCGCTTGACCCTGCCGGCCGGGTTTGCGGGCGGTTTGGTCTTGAGCGGGGCGTTGCTGTTGGTGTTGGGAATGCTCGATCGCCGCTACCAGGCCGACAGCGAAATTCGCAGCGCCTTGGCCGAGCGGGATATCAAACTGCTGGGCATTTTGCCGGAATTGGCTGCCCGTGCGCCGGGCCTGTTGCCGGTGTTGGTGGAACCCTCGCCCCCAGGGGAAGCCTATGAACAATTCCGCAGCAACTTGCGCCGCCTGGATAGCAGCCTGAAAGTGCTGTTGATGAGCAGTGTGGACGTGGGCGAAGGAAAATCGGTGGTGGCCTATAACTTGGCGATCGCAGCGGCGCGATCGGGTAAACGCACCCTGTTGATTGAACTGGACTTGCGCGCTCCCTCCGCTGCCAAGGCCCTGCGCGTGGCTCCGGATCCGGATGCGGTTCGTGAACCGTTCCACTACTACAGCAGTTTGAACAACTGTGCGCGGATGGTTCCCGAGGTGGAAAATCTCTACATTGCCCCCAGTCCCGGCCCCCAGAATGATTGTGCGGCGATTTTGGAATCTAGCGAAATTCGGCAACTCCTGCTGGATGCCCGCAGTCGCTTTGATTACGTGATTGTGGAAGCAACGACCCTCAACAATGCCAACGATGCCTTGCTGTTGGAGTCCCAAACGGACGGGTTGATCTTGGTGGCTCGCCCTGGCCACACCGACAAAACCGCTTTCACTCAGCGGCTGGATGAGTTGACCGATGAGGAAACCAGCACCATTCGCTTAATTGGTGTTGCCATTGACAGTGCCGATTCGCCCTTTGAGCTGCTGGAAGAAGAACCCCTGCTGGAAGAGGATGCCGAGGCGATCGATCCGATGGCGGCGGTGGATGAATGGTCGATCGTGCGGCCGTCCTCCAATTCCGTGGCCGCGCGATCGAAACAACGCTAGGCACAGCCGGGCGATCGCCCTGATGCCCCGTCCTAACGAGCTACCCAAACCAAAGCACCCAAGAGATCCCCCTGTTGGGTTGGTCTCTCGGGTGCTTATTTGAGCCTATTTGAATCAACTACGCTGGAAGCGATCGTTTAATTCTGGAAACGTTCAATTCTGGAAACGTTGAATCCTGGGAAAGAAACCTGGAAAAAACCTGAGCTAGACCTAGTAAGCAAGGGTTTCCAAGGTCTCACGCAGATAGCGACGCACCAGCAAATCCGTGACCGTGGGTTGATTGGGCGTGCTGGGTTGTTGTTCCAGCCAGCGTTCAAAACCGGAGCTAGAGGCGATCGCTTGCACCAAGCTTTCCCAAACGGCGGCGCGATCGGGTAAGGAAGCAGTCGAAGACGCGAGTGAAGGGGCCATGAAAACCTCCTAACGAGTGAAGCAATGCAGCAAATCCACTGCCATTGAGCAATTTTGAGAGAGCTAAACCCACCCGAAGGGCGGCGCTAAGGCTCAATTGAGGGGGCAATTGCAATCACGCCAGGTTGAAGGTGGGCGATCGCGATATCAGAGACTAGCGAAGTTGACATCTTCCCCTGCCTGAGGTCATTGTGACCGTGATGGGTCACGAAATCTGTCAACCATGAACCTTGCCACCGACCCATGATTTACCAGTGATTTACCAGTGATCCACCAGGTCATTGCCCCCTGACTCTCTTACTTGTAACGCAAGATTGCAAGGAAGACAGTGCTGGCCATCACTCCCCATCTTTAAATCCGGAAGCTGACGATGGCCCCATGAGCCGGCCATCCGTCGCTTCAGCCCATTTCCCAGCATTTTTGAACCGATTGATTGAAAAAGTGGATGATTGCGGTTGATCAACCCCTGTCGATTGGCGGTTGGGGTTTTCAATCCTGAAATGGAGCCTTGCGAAAGAGACGGTTTAACGCGGGGAATTTGCGACGATTTACCCCTACCCCACACTGAGGCGCTGGAGCATGACCGATCGCGCCCGATCGGCCAGAGAATCGTCCAGGCGGTTCAATGCGCAGGATTCCCCCGTGCGTCGGGCGATCGCCGTTTGGATCATCCAATCAGCCAAAAAGGGATTTTTCGGCAACAGGGGCCCATGGGAATAGGTGGCGATCGCGTTGCAGTGAAATGCGCCTTCGGTTTGGTCTTCGCCGTTATTGCCCAAGCCGCGCACCACCCGGGCCAGCGGCTCCACTGATCCCAGCTTGGTGCGGCCCCCGTGGTTTTCAAAACCGATCAGGTAAGGCACATCCCCCAACATCAGCCGCAACTCCCGCGCCAGCCGTTCGGCGGTCACCTCCAGCACCAGATTGCCGATGCAGCGGGGCGCGTCGGGGCCCGGATGCACAGTCACCAAATCCAACACGCCCAGCCCTTGGATGCGCTGACCTAAACCGGGTTCGTAATAATGGCCGAGCAACTGCGGTGCGCCACAGGTGAACACGCCGGGCACGCCGGCCTCGATCGCCCCTTTCAGGGCTGCGGCCTTGGCCCCTTGCAGATCTCGCATCACGATTTCCTGTTGGCGATCCTGTGCGCCGCCGCCCACGATCAAGTCCACCTGGGTGAACTGGCTGGGGTCTGTGTCTCGATCGAGCGCTTGAATTCGCACCGGGATGCCGCGCCATTCACAGCGCCGCTGCAAACAGGTCACATTCCCCCGATCGCCATAGGTGCTCATTAGCTTGGGATAGAGCCAGCCAATCACCAGGGGTTCAGAGAGGGTGGGCAAGGCGGAAAGACTCACGGGCAGAAAACCTGGGCAAGGTTGCGGAAGAATCGGAGCCAGTCTATCGCGATTGGCGAGATGCTGGGTTCGATCGAAACGGTTCAGCGCCTGATCGCACCCAACCCTCCAGCGCCGATCGCACCCGATCGAGGGGTTCCGCCCAACTGCCGGGCCGCGACTGCCGAAACAGGCGCATGGTGGGATACCAGGGCGTATCGGGGCGATCGCGTAACCAGCGCCAATCGGCCGCATAGGGCAGCAGCGTCCAAACCGGTTTACCCATGGCTCCGGCCAGGTGGCAAATGGCCGTATCAACCGTGACGAGCAAATCGATTTGCGCCAGATCGGCCGCCGTGTCGGCAAAATCCTTGATTTGGGGCGCGAGGTCAACAATTCCCTGGGCCGCCAGACGCTCGGCTTCGGCCTCGGAGCGATCGACCTGGAAGCTGTAGAGCTGGACACCGGGACATTGCAGGGCAATCGCCAAAGGATCCAGTGCCATACACTTGCGGGCCGCGTCTTTCATGTGCGGGCCGCTTTGCCACACAATCCCCACCGCCAAGGCTTGGGAGGTTTGGCGCGGGAGCGGGCACTGATTCGCCAACGGGGCGATCGGCCGCAGGTAAGGAATCGGGGCGGGAATTTGCTCAACGGTGGTTCTCGCCAACCGAGGCAAGCTCAACAGCGACACATGGGCACGGTAAGGAATGCGGCAATCATCACCCGCGAAGACCTGATCAACCCCGGCCACCGTTTCCATGAGCCGCACCAGCGATCGGGGACACCAAAGCACCACCCGATCGCACCGTTGCCGGGCCCAAGCCAGATAGCGGCTAAATTGCAGCGTATCCCCCAAGCCCTGTTCCGTCAGCACCAGCAACGTGCCCTTTAAGGGCTGCCCATCCCACTCGGGGCCCGCCGCTTGCACCCAAGGATTTTGATCCGAATACCGCCGCCATTCGTAGGCCCGCCAACCCTCATCCCATCGCCCTAGGGAGAGTAAGCAAAGGGCATGGTTGAGTCGCAGGTGCGGATCTTCCGGCAGATGCATCAGGGCCTGTTCTGTGATGGCCAAGGCTTCTTCAAAACGGTTGTCGTGAGCGAGGAGTTGCCCCAGTTGAGCGGCAGCATTGCCCAATTCGGGATCACAGGCGAGGGCTTGCCGAAAGCATTGTTCTGCCTGCCTAGGATCAGTGTCATTCCAGGCCAGTCCTTGCCAAAAGGCGATCGCGGCCTGTTGTTTGGGAGCCAGTTGCTGAATGGTTTTCGGGAGTGGGTGTTGGCGTAACCAGGCGAGCCAAGGTTCTAGGCCTGCTTGCTCTGTCCAAACTTCTCCAAGGGTGGGATAGGTTTCAGGGAGTTCCGGATCCTGGGCGAGGGCCGTTTGCAACGATCGCAGGGCCGTTTCCCGATCGCCCCGATCGAGCGCCAGCAGTCCGGCGTAGTAATGGGCGATTCCCAGTTGTGGATCCAGGTGCAAAGCCAAGTCCAGGGCCCGCTCCGCTGGTTGAGTGGCTTGGGTGGCTCGGTAGGTGGCGCAAAGGTTCACGTACAGACCCGCCCAATGGGGATCCTGCTGAATGCCTTGCTGGTAGTGATGACGGGCAGTTGACCATTGCTCAGCCCCTTGGGCCGCCAAGCCGGCCTGAAGCTGGGCGATCGCCTCGGGAGAATGGGCCAAAAGATGGCTGTGCGAGGATTGCATGGTTGCCAAGAGTGAGAGCTTCCCAGATGCGGAGTCTCCAAAATTCAGAGTCTCCAAGCGTTAGAACTGTTCGGCCAGCAGGGCCGATCGCACCTGCTGTAAGGGTTCCGACCAGTCACCAGGCTCGGTCTGCCGAAAGAGCCGCATGGTGGGATACCAAGGTGTATCGGGGCGATCGAGCAGCCAGCGCCAATCGGCCGCAAAACAGAGCAACGTCCAAACCGGTTTGCCCATCGCTCCGGCCAAATGACAGATGGCCGTGTCCACCGTGATCAGCAGGTCGAGCTGGGCCAAATAGGCGGCCGTGTCGGCAAAGTCCTTGATCTGCGGAGCCAAGTCAATGATTCCAAATTGAGCCAGGTGGGCCACATCCGCATCGGAGCGATCGACCTGCAAGCTGTAGAGCTGCACACCGGGCAAATTGAGGGCCGCCGCTAACTCCGGGAGACTGCTGGATTTTTGGCGGTGGACGGCTTCTAGGCGATCGCCTGATCGAAATCCACTGGCCCAAACAATCCCGACCCGGCGTTGATCCGGTTTCGACACCGGTTTCGGCAGTGGGAGCGGCGCGATCGCCTCGGTGGCAGTGGGAAACAGGTAAGGAATCGGAGCCGGGACGCGATCGACCGTGGTTTGGGTCAAGCGGGGCAGACTGGACAGGGGTAAATGGGTGTTGAAATGGAGGGTTTCGCAAACCCCATCGGTGACATATCCCGCCCCTGGAGCCGATCGCATCACCCGCACCAGCGCTTTCGGGCACAGCAGAATCACCGTTTGGCAGCGATCGGCAACCCACTGAAGGTAGCGGGCCCATTGCAGTGAGTCCCCAAAACCTTGGTCAGCCCAAATCAGAATCGTGCGATCGGGAATTGGGGTTCCGTCCCATTTCTGACCGGGCAAGTCCTGCTTGGTCATTTGTCCCGATCGCCACTGCCACTCATTTTCCAAAAACCCCTCCGCCCAGCGCCCCAGGGTGAGCAAACAGAGGGCCCGGTTGTGGCGCAACGTGCCATGATCCGGCCAGCGAGCACAGGCGGCATCCAAAACGGCTAGTGCCTCCGTTAAGCGGCGTTGTTCCGCCAGGATCAGGCTGAGTTGAATGTGGGGCGGTTGGTAGGTCACCTCATCGGCGATCGCCTGTTGCAACAAAGTTTCTGCCGTGGCCAAATCTCCATCAAAGTAATGTTTGAGTCCTTGCCAATAGCCGATCGCCGCGCGATCGAAGGAGGGTAAATTGCGCCAAGTATCAGGCAGGGGGCGAGATCGCACCCAATCCATCAACTCGGGAAACTGATCCCGATTGTTTAACCGATGGGCAGCGGCTACGTAGAGGGCTGCGGACTCAGGAATTTGATCCAAAAGATGGTGGCAGGCTTGAATCGCCTGGGTTCGATCGGCCCAGTCCAACAAGGCTAACCAATTGCGCACCCCGATGGCGCTGTGCGGATCCAGACGCAGCGCTTGGGCGCAGGCCTGGCGAGCGGCGGCCATCTTGCCCAATCCCTTCAGGGCCGCCGCCAGGTTGATATAAATACCGGGAATTGCTGGATCCAACCGCAGGGCCGCCCGATAGCCTGCCAGGGCGATCGACCAGTCTGCTGCCGCCAGGGCTTGGTTCGCTTGTTGGGCCAGGGCGATCGCCTGATCTTGGACGCTGCCTTTCACCACTGTGGTCTCCTGATCTGTGGTCTCCTGATCTGTGGTCTCCTGATCTGTGATCTCCCGATCTGTGGCGCAATGGATGGCGCGGTCTGTAGCGCGATTTGTGTTGAAGCGAAAATTCCTAAGCTAATGAAGTTCCTCAAGACTTTCTCAAGACTTAACTTTCTCAAGACTTAAAGAATGCCGCGACCCGTGAGAATTTCTCGAACTTCCAGCATGGCGGAATAGGTGGGCAGAACGTAGAGGGTTTCGCCGTCGGGCAGTCGATCGAGGGCGTTTTGGATCGCCGCCTTGAGGTTGGTTTCCACCGACAGGGTGGCGGGTCCAGCAGGTTGATCGGGATCGCTGTAGGCCAACCGCAGGGCCATGTCATAGGCTCGATCGCCACTGACCACCAGCGTGGCCCCCGTCGCCACCAGCCCTTCAGTGTCCGCATCCCAAATCCAAGACACATCGGTTCCGTCCGGTGTGCGATCGTTCAGCACCAGCAACACCGTGGGCGGAAAGGGGCGATCGCGTGTCAGTTCCACCACCGTTCGTAGGGTTTCGTTGGTTCCCACCGGGTTTTTGGAGAGCAAAATTTGCACCAATTTTCCCTGCACCGTCAGGGATTCCGCCCGGCCAAAAGCCGCTTGGAAATTGCGAATGGCCGCTTGAATGGGTGCTTCGCCAATGCCCAGGGCTTGGGCGGTGGTGGCGGCGGCCATGGCGTTGTATTGGTTATAGATGCCCACCAATAATTGCGGCCAGTCGCGGCTATTCAGCAACGGGCGCGATCGCGCAAAACCGCAACTGGGGCAGTGATAATCGCCCAAATGGGATAGATAAACGCCCTCATAGGTCAAAGAGTGACCACAGTTGGGGCAATAGATTGAATCAACGGCGTGGGGAATTTCCGGTAAAAAGCGTTCCGGTTCGCTGAGGCCAAAGTAGCGAACTCGGGCTAGATCTTCCCATTGGGCTTCCAGTTGTTGTCCAAAGTGGCAAAGGGTGGGGTCATCGGCGCTCAACACGGCGATCGTGTGGGAGAGCGGGGCGATCGCCCGTTCCCAGCGGCGAGCAATCGTGTCCACCTCGCCGTAGCGATCGAGCTGGTCACGAAACAAATTCATCGCCAACAAGATCCGCGGCCGAATTTGCGGTAGCACCTTGGGCAGGACATTTTCATCCACTTCCAAGATCGCAAAGTCCCGATCGAGCCGCCCCAGCCAATTCGCATCCGCCAGCAAAGCCGCCGTCAGACCATTTTCCAGGTTGGCCCCTGTGGCGTTGTGGGTCACCCGATAGCCCTGGTTTTCTAAAATGCTTCGCAGCAGCAGGGCCGTGGTGGTTTTGCCGTTGGTTCCGGCCACCAAAATCGCGCCCTGTTTCACTTGAGCTGCCAACAGAGCCAAGGCATTGGGCTGAATCTTGCGAGCAATGCTGCCGGGCAACACACTCCCGGCCCCGCGCCGCAGCAACCGCACGGCTAGGGCGATCGCCCGGGCGGCCATTACTGCCGCTGCTAGTCGCAAATTGTCGATTGCGCCCGCCATGAACCCCTGTCCGCAAAACCCCCGCTATCCTACCACCCGGCGGCTGGGCCCCCGCGCGGGAGACTGTGAACCTGAGACGATGTTTGAAAAGCCACAATTGAGACACCACTTGCCCCAACGATCAATGCAAACAAAGGTCTTAAGCCTCTTGCCCCCCAAGACTATTGGGGTTTGACCAGGGCTGCAAGATACTTTTCAAACAGTCCTTTAGGAAATCGTGACCAAAGAACGAATCTTGGCTCCAGGTGTAGTAGTAGCGACCAAACCCATAAAACCCCATTGTTGATTCGGTGTCGGGGCGATCGTACTCGGATTGAGACTCACCCCCACCGAGGGCAAAGGTACTGGGTAAGTGACCGATCGGGGCGCTGAGATCGTAGGGAATCTTAGTTCGCCGCTTAAAGTCGTAGTCCGGCACATGCCACCCATCATAGGTTTCGACTTGCCAGCCCACAGCATCCCCAAAGCAGTGACATAAATCCTGGCGGGAATAATTGAAAGGCTTACAGGTTTCTGCTGTGCAAGCATTCCATAATTGGGCTTGGATTGAAAACCCAAAGCGATCGCGACTGTAGATCCGCCAGAGGCGATCAATCGCGACCAAACTACTCTGCGGAAAATTCTGAAGATCACTTTTTCGCAACCAGAGATTAGATCGATCGGCGATCGCCTTCATTAGGGCAATCGTTAAATCATCTGCCGCCTGCCATTGTTGCTTGGCCAGTAAGCTTTGCAACTCGTAATAGCGATCGCGATCGCTCAAGTCAGGTAATTGGAAATGCTGCCATAAGCCTTCCAATGCGATCGCTTCAGTGCAACCCAAGAGTTGCTCGATCGCCGCTTGTTGCACTAATGGATTTGGCGATTTCAAAGCACGAACCACTAAAGCAATTCCTTCTAGACCCCGCTGCATGGCAATGGTCACGGCGGAGAGTTGATCGGCTTCTGATCTACTGACAAAGCATTGCAATAGCTCTGGCAAGCCAAATAGGACGATCGCACTAGAAGCCTGGTAATTCGATTGATGCTCACTCAAAATATCACCCGCTTTCATTGAACAACTTCGCAATGATTGATCACTTTGTCGAACTCAAATAGAGATTTTATTTTGATCTTTTTAAGAAAAATTCATAAACAGAAAATAAATAAAAAACTAATTTCAATGAATGGGAGTACACAATTGGCCATTTTCTGAAAATATTGGCTATGCTGAGATCAGGCTAGCACAGATCATCTAGTAACCTTCCAAAATTCTGTAGCCTGCCGCAGTCAGACCATGGGCAAAATCATGAATTACGATGATTCCAGACCAGATCAAGTCTGGCCAGATTCTCCCCAGTCAGTCAATAGTTATCGAAATCAAGACCTGAAAAATTTTTCCTTTCGAGGCAAAAACCTGGCTAATACAGATTTCAGTTACTCAGACCTCAGAGGATGTGACTTCTCCGATGCAGACCTAAGCAATGCTAATTTTACAGGGGTCATCACGGGCCAAACCAGTCGCCAACTGCTACGGCAACTGGGTTGTGCAGTCCTGGGGGCGATCGTTCTAATTATCATTGCTTTTGCCTGTGCTCATCTGGTGGCTGCACTTGGTCTTGATCAAGTAGGATTTGAGCGACTAATAGGTTTTTTCTCGTTGCTCTTTTGGATATTTTCACAATCAATTCGAAATGCCATTGAAATTCGTTGGCCAGGCCTAACGCTAATCCTCAATATGGCAGCCGTCAGCCTTCTGATTATGCTGGGGTTGCTATTCAGCCTATTTAGCCTTTCATTTACGCTAACTGGCAATGCTCTTGGGCTTTTGGCAGGGTTCACAGGATGGGCAGTTATGGGGGTTGTCGCTCCGTTACTCATTGCAGTCATTGCAGCTTTCTGGCTCCATCGTCTGATGCAGGAAATACCGGGTACTCTTTTTCGATCGGCCAACTTAACTGGAGCCAACTTCAGCAATGCTCAGTTACAAAATGCGAATTTTTTGCGCGCAACTCTAACTGGAATTTGTGTGTTTAACTGGCAGTTAAGTTCCCAAAATTGCTGGACAGACAGTGCCTGTGAGTATCTTTTTTTAGGTGAAAATTATAGCGATCGGGAGCCAGAGCGTGCCCAGTTTACTCCCACAGCTTGGAGTCAGCACTGCGATCGCCTTGCCAAACCACATCAATCAACCTAATGACTTCTGATGTAATTCTGAATCGAGATCGCAACTCAAGATAGCCCCAAAATTCATCATCCCTAGCCATGATCGAAATTGTAGATCAAACACCCAATCGGTTACAGTTGCGCGATCGCGATTGGAATTGGCTGGGTTTAGGATTATTGGGGCTTCCTTTTGTCACCGTCGGTTTGATTGTGGGACTGGCCGTCAGCAATCGAACCACGCTCAATTGTCAGCGATTGGCAACTAATCCAAAATCAATGATCTGTCAACGAATAATTGATGGCTACTTGGGACAAAATACCCTAATAATTCGTGAACCCTTGATGCGTGCATCCGTTCGCAGAACCAGCGGCGTTGGTGTAGTTCTATATTTTTCTAAAACACCCGAACTAGAATTAGTTAACCATCGAATTATTGTTGGTTACAAACAAGAAATCATTGCCAATAAAATCAATAACTTCATTGAGAACTCTCAGATCAAAACACTCAGCGTTGTCCAAGATGATTATCTTGAAGGATTAATGAGTGGCTTAATGTTTCTGCTCCCTGGACTATTTTTGATAATTCAAGGAGTGACTACCCCAATGCTGATTACTTGCGCATTTGACAAAACCAGCGATCAAGTCACGATCTTCAAACAATACCTATTCAAGATTTCTAAGACTATTGAAGCGCCTCTTGGCCAAATTTCTGAAATCAAGCTCCAAGAATCATCGCTCTTTACTAAGAAGCCTTGTTTTTATCTAAGTCTCCATGATCACTCCAATGGAAATCTAAACACTCGCATTCAGTTCCCGACTCAACTCAATCGCTCACCAATTATTATCTCTGGCTTGCATATCAATCAACACCATCTGTTAACTGTTCGTCGAACCATTCAGCAATTTCTCAATAATTCATAGCTCAGTCTGTGATCAGAATCCATAACCACATGATCAGGCATTGAGTCGCGCGATCGCGTCGAGCAACCTGCTGGATTTTGCAAGATTTAGTGTTTGATAGACGGAACCCAACTTGCTGTATGAGGACGTGATGGCAAAACGCATTCCAGAACAAACGTTGAAAGCCGGTGACTACACCTGGGTCTATCGCGAGGTTGTGCCCGAGTCGCCCAACGATCGCCCGCCTGTGTTGTTGCTCCATGGGTTGGTGGCCTTTGGCTATAGCTGGCGGAAGGTGTTGCCCGCCCTGGCGGAACAGGGCTTCCGGGCGATCGCCCCGGACTTTCCCGGCTTTGGTGCGTCCGATCGCCCCGAGCGGCTGGATTTTGCCTACACGCCCGATGCGCTGATTGGGTTGCTGGAGCAGTTTTTGGATGCGATGAATCTCGATCGCGTCTCGATCGTGGCCCAGGGATTTTTCGGCTCCCTGGGGATTCAGTACGCCCTGCGCAATCCCGATCGCGTCGAGCGGCTGGCGATTATCAACGGGCCGATTTTCCCCGAAGCCAAGCTGCCCTGGAAAATTTCCCAAATGGCGATTCCGCTGGTGGGCGATATGATGACCCAAGATCCGCTGCTGGTCGATCGGCTGTTGGAAGGTGGCGGCCCCTACCAAGTGGATGATGCGGATTTGGATGTCTATCGCCGGCCGTTCCTGACCAGTTCCGGAGCGGGGCGGGCGCTGCTGGCCGTATTGCAAAACCTGCGGCTGAAACAGACCATGCAGGAAATTACTGAAGGCCTGACCCGCTGGGAAAAACCAACCCTGGTGGCCTGGGGCACGAGCGATCCTTGGTTGCCGGTGGAAGCCGCCAAGGCCGCCGCCAAAACCATTGCGGACTGCGAGTTTGTGGAGATGAGCGAAACGGGTCACTACGCCCAAGAGGACTGGCCAGAAAAGGTATCAGAGGCGTTGATTCCCTTTCTCCGGCGAATGGCGACTTGACAGGCGGGTGGGATGTCGATACATATCGTTACAATTCAGTGATCCAACGAATGGCCCACAAGCCTGTTCCTCATTCGATTTTTCCCGCACTTTTTTTAACGAGAACCCCATGATTCGACTCCGTTCGGCCCTGTTGGCCCTGGTGATGGCGGCGGCGATCGCCCTCACCGGCTTGGGCTTTGCCCCCGTTGCCCAAGCAGAAACCTACTCCAGCGCCCAAAAATCGCAAATTGAAATTTTTGTACCCGGTGTGCAAGACCTGCGCGATCGGCTGCCGGAACTGGAAAGCTACATCGAAGGTAAGCGCTGGCGTGAAATCCAAACCTTTATCCATGGCCCTCTGGGCGAGTTGCGCGAACGGTTGAGCCGGGTCAGCCGCCGCCTGAAGGGCAGCGATCGCGCCACCGCCGAAGCTGCCGCCAAGGATCTGTTTAAACACCTAGTGGCAATGGATGAATTTGCGGGTCAGTTTGACTACAAACGCGCTGGCAATGAATATTTGGCGGCTGTCAAAGCCTTCGATCAATTCCTGAGCGTTGTGCCGCAATAGTTCGTTTTCGTAAACGATTCCTCAGTCAGCCCTTCGATCTCATTAACTTAGATCGAAGGGCGATTTTCATGTTCTCTAAATCTCAAAATCTTGCAAATCAAGCGATCGCATAACCCGTGTGTACGCGAACATGCTCAGGATAAAACGCTAAAACAATTTGATTTTTCGGAATTCCGGCTGCTTCTAAATTTTCGGTAATGCTGTCTTCAGTACCATCATATTGAATCCAAATTTTGTCATCGATCATTTGAATGTGGACTAGACAATCATGGATTCGTCGGTGTCCTTCCCAACCCAACATAATGAGCACAAAATTCTTGCGATCTGCATCAATGATAATTTGAGAATTCCCGTTCTCATGGACAGAAAGAGTATCAGCAGTTTGCTGCAAAACTGATTCAATAACTTGATCCAACTTAATCAATGTATCCATTTGACGATTTCCTCCGTTACTGGGTCGAAGACAATTAGGCTAAGCTGACGATTTTCAAGAAAGATTTGACCAATAGGCTCAGAAAATAAACTCCAGTAAATATCGTCGCGAACTGCCAAATATAGTGATCGTTGAATAGACTTAAATTTCATAATTCCTTGATATAAAACATATTGACCTAAGGCGGCTTCTAGATCTTTCACTGGTGATCGACTTAAAAAGCTCTTGATTTCAACTGCGATTTGTTTTCCTGCCTTGTCAGCAGTTAACAGCTTTTCAGCACCTAGGTCAATGTAAGTTGATCGTTTACCAATTTGCAAAACCAGTGGATCATCTGTAATCACCCAACCATCTTTTTCGAGAGCGACTCGCACGGTGTTATGATAAATATCCTTAGCCATTTATGAATCTTTATTCTTTAAAATGTAGATAGCGATCAATTTTGCCAAGAAGTGATTTCTGAAAAGTAATTGGTGTTGATACAATACGATTTTGAGAATGAGCTTTTAGCGATGCTCACGAGTCTCTTTCCAAGGAGAACTTAATCGATATTGTGATGATAACCAGTTTTTGGGGCAGTTGAGGATGTCGCGGATGAGGATTGCGATCGCGGGTGGGGGTGTGGTGGGGGCGATGATTGCTTACGAACTGAGCGGGCAGCCGGACTGGCAAATCACGCTGATTGATCCCCAGGCGATCGCGTCGCCGTTGCCTCCCGATCGCCCCACATCCACGGGAGCCGCCCTCGGCGTTTTGATGGGGATTATTAGTAAAAAAACCAAAGGGCGAGCCTGGAATTTACGTCGCGACAGTATTCAACGCTATCCGAAACTGATTCAAGAGCTGGAAACCCTGCTCAATCGCCCCATTCCCCATAATCCAAATGGCATTTTGAAGCTGGTGTTTACGGAAGCCGATCGCCCCGGTTGGTCAGCCTTGGCGGAGCTACGAAAATCTCAGGGATTTGAGCTGGAGTTGCTGTCACCTTCAGCGGTGCTCGATCGCTTCCCGGCGGTGAATTTAGCCGCCATGGATGGGGTCGCCTTTGGGATCTTTTCGCCCCAGGATTGGCAGGTGCAACCGCTGGCCTTGACGGTGGCTTTGCGGGAGGCAGCGGTGAAACGGGGGGCAACGATCGCCCCGGCCCAGATCACGGGTGTGCAGACGGCGGGCGATCGGGTCATTAGCCTGACCACCACGGCGGGAGAGCTGGCCTGCGATCGGCTGGTGGTGGCGGCCGGGTTGGGGTCGGCGGAACTGGCCCGGGCGATCGCCCCCAATGCGGCCAAGCCCCTGAAGTTGCAGCCGGTGTTGGGTCAGGCCCAGCGGTTGCGATTGCCGCGCCCCCTGAGCGATCGCCCGGAGCCGGTGCTGACAGGCAATGACATCCACATCGTGCCCCTCGGTGGCGGGGACTATTGGGTGGGGGCGACAGTGGAGTTTCCCGCCGGGGCTGAGCCGCCGATCGCCGATGGGGCCGAGTGGGGGGCGGTGTGGCAAGGGGCGATCGACCTAGTTCCCGCCCTCGCCCAGGCGGAAATGGTCGAAACCTGGTCGGGGTTGCGGCCGCGCCCGGTGGAGCGATCGGCTCCGGTGATTGAGCCGCTGAACGCCAACAGTTGGCTGGCGACCGGCCACTATCGCAACGGCGTGTTGCTGGCTCCGGCGACGGCCCAATTGATCCGCGAGGCGATCGCCCAAACCAGCCCCTAAACCGGACGGGTAGGGAAATCCGAAATTTCAGATCACGGGGCGATCGCGCTAGCCTAGGGCCGTCCCAATTCCCTACACCAACCAGCCGTTTCCTATGAGCAGCGTGCTAAAGAAAGGCAATATCACGGTTCACACCGAAAATATTTTTCCGATTATCAAAAAGTGGCTCTACTCGGAGCATGAAATCTTCCTGCGGGAGTTGATTTCCAACGCCGTGGATGCGATTTCTAAGCTGCGGGCGATCGCCATGATGGGCGAAACCAGCGCCGATGTGGGTGAACCGAAAATCACGATCGCCCTTGATAAAGACAACAAAAAGCTCTCGATTACCGACACCGGCATCGGCATGACCGCCGAGGAAATCGAGAAATACATTAACCAAGTCGCCTTCTCCAGCGCCGAAGAGTTCGTCGAGAAATTCAAGAATTCCGATCAGAACATCATCGGCCACTTTGGCTTGGGCTTCTATTCGGCGTTCATGGTCTCCAGCACTGTGGAAATCGATACCCTTTCCTACCAAGAGGGTGCGCAGGCGGTGCATTGGACTTGCGACGGTTCCACGGAATTTGAAATCGACACGAGCGATCGTACCGAGCGCGGCACAACGATTACCCTCACCCTGCTGGATGAAGAAGCCGAATATCTAGAAGAGGCGCGGATTCGTGGTTTGGTGAAGAAGTTCTGCGACTTCATGCCCTACCCGATCGAGCTGAACGGCGAACAAATCAACCGCCAAAAAGCCCCTTGGAAAGAGTCGCCCAGCAACCTAACCAAGGAAGACTACCTAGAGTTTTATCGCTATCTTTATCCCTTCCAAGATGAGCCGCTGCTGTGGATTCATCTGAACACCGACTATCCCTTTGTGATCAACGGGATTCTCTATTTCCCGAAACTAAAACCGGATGTTGACCCCACCAAGGGCGATATCAAACTGTTCTGCAATCAGGTCTTTGTCAGCGATAACTGTGAAGAAGTTATCCCCAAATTCCTGTTGCCCCTGCGCGGCGTAATCGACAGCACCGACATTCCCTTGAACGTGTCGCGCAGCTACTTGCAAGCCGATCGCACCGTTCGCCAAATTGCCAACTACATTGCCAAGAAAGTCGGCGACCAACTGAAGGATCTCTACCGCAGCGACCTGCCCGAATACATTCGTTGCTGGCAAGATTTGGGCACGTTTGTCAAGTTTGGCTCCTTGAATGATGACAAGTTCAAGAAGCAAGTGGAAGACATTTTGATCTATCGCACCACAGCTGAATTGGGCAGCGGTAGTGATGCGGTGCAGGTGGAAGTGCAAACGGAGGAGGGCGATGCTTGGTCAAACCCCGCCGAAACCCAAGAAGCCAAGGATGCTAACGGGTTCTACTACACCACCCTGAAGGAATATCTGGAGCGGAACAAAGAAAAACACGAAAATCGCGTGTTCTATTGCACCGATCCGGCTTCCCAAGCCACCTATGTGGAATTGCACAAGAGCCAGGGTCTAGAAGTGCTGTTCCTTGACTCGTTCATTGACACGCACTTCGTCAGTTTCTTGGAGCGGGAATATTCCGAGGTGAAGTTCTCGCGGGTGGATTCGGAACTCGATGAAGTGCTGCTGGATTCCTCTAAGAAAGAGGCGGAAATTGTTGACCCCAACACCAACGAAACCCGCAGCGATCGGATCAAGAAGCTGTTTGAAGAAGCCCTAGGCAAACCGAGCGTCACCGTGCGCGTGGAAGCCCTGAAAGCAGAAGAATCCGCACCGCCGGCCATGGTGTTGTTGCCAGAAGCAATGCGCCGAATTCAAGACATGACGGCGATGTTTGAGGGCAAGGCCGCTAGCTTCCCCGATACCCATGTGTTGCTGGTGAATTCGTCGCACCCGCTGGTGGAAAACCTGTTGAGCCTGAGTGGCAGTTCGATCGCCCTGGCCGATGGCAGCCAATCGCCGGCCGCCGAGTTGGGCAAGATGCTTTGCAACCACATCTATGACCTGGCATTGATGGCGCAAAAGGGCTTTGATGCGGATGGCATGAAGTCGTTTGTGTCGCGATCGAACCAAGTGCTGACCCAATTGACCAAGCAATAGATTCGGTTTCTTGGTTGTTGTTAGTTGAATCACCCCCGCGATCGCCTAGTTCGATCACGGGGGTTTTTGATGGGGCGATCGCCTAGGAGTCGATCGCATCAGGATCGATGCCCAATGCTCGCAACCGGGCCGCGAGGCGATCGAGTTGCTGTTCGGCCTGTTCGGCTCGTTTCTCAGCTTCCATGGCTCGTTGTTCAGCTTGCTCGGCCCGTTGCAATTCTGCGAGCAATGTTGAAAAGGGCAACCCATCGGGCCGAAACAGCATCAAGGTTTCTTCAGTCAATTGAAACCGCACACCCAGGCGTGGACTAATCCAATTAGGGGTGGTCTCAAAAACTGGTTGGAGGCTCCCTGGGTTAGATCGCAACCAAATGCTCAAGTCGTTGCGATCGGGGTCGTAAACGTAATATTCCTCCACGCCATAGGTGTCATAAAAAGCTTGCTTTTTCACCATTTCTCCAAAGCGATTGCCCGGTGACAAAATCTCAAATACCACTTGCGGGGCAATGTTACCTTCGCGCCATTGCTGATAGGAACCGCGATCGCCCTTGGGCACACCAAACACCACCATCACATCAGGGGCTTGCCGCAGCGTGTTGTTGCCTTCCATGGGATACCAGAGCAAATCACCCGCCACAAACACTTGTGGATCATGGGCAAAGATGGCAGCCAGATTACTTTGCAGGATCTGAATCCATTGGAATTGTTTGGTGTTGTCTGCCATCGGCTGGCCGTCGCTGTCGGGATAGTCGATCGGCTGGGGTGGTGCAACGGGTTCGATCGGGGCGCTGGGGACAATCATCGGTAAGTCCTCGCGATCGCAATGGGTTTGATGATGATAACGGACAATCAGATCGGTCAGGTGAGTAACTGCATCGGATCAATCGATTTCGGGAGGAGTTTACGGTTCTAGATTCCTAATTACTGCGGGGAAATTGATCGATTTAGATCAGCATTAATCACTGGAACTCCAGCCGGAATCGCTGCTGGAATAGTCGCTGGAACTACTGGAATAATCGCTGCTGGAATAGTCACTGGAGCTGCTGGAATAATCACTGGAACTATCGCTCGAATAGTCGCTGGAACTCCAACTAGAATCACTGCCGGAATCACTGCTGGAATAGTCGCTGGAGCTGTCAGACTCGATCGCCCCGCCATGATCAGCCGCTGATTCTGCTGCCTCAAAAATATCTGCAAAATTACCCGACTCCGCCGCGATCGGCTCTGGTTCGGCGGTCTGCTCCTCAATCCAATCCTGAATTTGTTGGCTCGCAATTTCAGCTAACTCTTCGATCGCCTCATTCACCACAATCTCAGCCGCCTCGCCCACCGCATCAATCACCTGATCCTGATTAATGGGCAGGGAATCGATCGGGTTGTGAAGGGTCGATCGACTCGATCCAGAAGAACTCGAGCGGTAATTCAAAGGATACGACCCGTAGCTAGCCGATCGCCGCTGTCGCAGCCACCACCACAGCAACACCAATAGCGCGATCGCCCCGCCGAAACCCGCCGCCACAATCGCGGCCGCCTGACTGCCCGCCGAGGTGGCCACCCACCACCAAACCGGGGCGATCGCCGCCGCTAATCCCATGGCTCCGTAGGTTAACCAGCTTTCCAGATCCATTGCGCCCCCCAACTTCAACGCGATCGCTTCCATCATGGGCGATCAAGCTCAAAATTGCCCAAACCAAAATCGAGACCATTGCCCACCGGCTCCGGTCTCGATCGATTGGGTTCAACGTTTCCAAACGGGGAATTTAGATGCCCAAACGTTGATAAATCACATCCAAGTTGCGCAAGTGCTGTTGCGGATCAAAGCACTCATCAATTTCCTCTTGGGACAGGAGGGATTTCACCGTGGCATCTTGGCAAATGAGCTTATAGAAATCGCCACTTTCATTGTTCCAAGCTTGGTGCGCACAGCCTTGCACGGCCGCGTAGGCATCCTCACGGGTCAAGCCTTTTTTCACCAAGGCCAACAGCACCTTTTGGCTGAACACCACACCGCCATAGCAGTTCATGTTGCGCTTCATGTTTTCGGGATAAACCAACAGGTTCTTCACCAAGTTGGTCATTTCCACCACCATAAAGTGCAGCAGAATTGACGAGTCGGGCAGAATTGTCCGCTCCACGGAACTGTGGGAAATGTCCCGCTCATGCCAGAGGGCCACGTTTTCCAGGGCCGCCACGGCGTGGCCGCGAATCACCCGTGCCATCCCGGTAATCCGTTCCGATCGCACCGGGTTGCGCTTGTGGGGCATGGCCGAGGAGCCTTTTTGACCCTTGGCGAAAAATTCCTCTACTTCCAGCACGTCGGTGCGTTGCAGGTTGCGGATTTCCACGGCGAATCGCTCCAAGGAAGCCGCCACCAGCGCGAAGGTCTGCACGTATTCCGCATGGCGATCGCGCGAAATCACCTGAGTGGAAGCCGTGTCCGGTTCCAGGCTCAGCAGCTTACAGGCCAAGGATTCCACGCGCGGATCGATGTTGGCATAGGTTCCCACTGCGCCGGAAATTTTGCCCACAGCCACCCGATCGCGCAATTGCACAAGCCGATCGCGGTTGCGCAACATTTCCGCCAGCCAGCCCGCTAGCTTGAAACCAAAGGTCATCGGCTCCGCGTGGATGCCGTGGCTGCGGCCAATGCAAATCGTGTTGCGGTGTTCCTGGGCTTGGTAGCGCAGGGCTTGGATCAGCGATTCCACCCGCTTGAGCAGCGTATCGATGCTGGCCACCAATTGCAGGGCCAACGCCGTGTCCAACACATCGGAACTGGTTAAGCCCAGGTGAATGTAGCGACCCGCGTCGCCCACGTACTCATTCACATTGGTCAGGAAGGCGATCATGTCATGATGCACTTCCGCTTCAATTTCCAGAACGCGCTGGGGGTCAAAGTTAGCTTTCGCTTTGATCTCTTCGACGGCTTCGGCAGGGATATATCCCAGTTCTGCTTGGGCTTCGCAAACCGCAATTTCCACTTGCAGCCAGGTTTGCAGCTTATATGCGTCCGTCCAGAGATTGCCCATCTCAGGCAGCGTGTAGCGGTCGATCATGCCTGTCTTGTCGATGTTTCCAGAACACCGTGAAGAGATTAACCGAGTCATTGTACCGGGTTTTGGCGATCGCGCCCGAATGGGATTCCCGGAGCGATCGCCCCGTTTAGCTCCCGATTAGCTCCCGATCGCGATACTCGGAACCAGCAGCAGGGAACAGGCAATCCCGAGGCCACAACCCACAATCACCTGAAACGGTGTGTGGCCCAGCAGTTCCTTCAGGCGTTCTTCGCTGAGTTGGTGGTCGCCTTCAAAAAACTCATCAATGATTTGGTTCAAGACCGCGGCCTGTTTGCCCGCGGCCCGGCGCACCCCGGCGGCATCGTACATGACGATGATCGCGAAGATAGTGGCCATGGCGAATTCAATGCTGCTCCAGCCGACGGTTTGGCCGATGCCCGTGGCCAGGGCGGCCACGAGGGCGGAGTGGGCGCTGGGCATTCCACCCGTGGTCACCAGGGTGCGCACGTCAAACTTACGCTGGCGAGCAAGTTCCACCACCAGCTTGATGGCCTGGGCCAGGATGCAAGACCCCAAGGAAACCAGGAGAATGCGGTTATCGAGAATGTGACTAAAGTCGTCCATGGGTCGAGCGGGGGGCGATCGAGTTGGGGACGGTGGGTGAGTAAGCGATCGCGAGGGCCAGATTCAAAGGAGCGAGTCCGGTGGCCGGAGCAAGGGTGGATCCGACAACGGGACAAGGGGCTTAAGCCCCTTGTCTAGCGGGGGTTGGACGGGAAACCGGAGCCGATCGCCCTCGTGGTTGCTAGTTTTTGCGGCTGACGATGTAGTCGGCCAGGGCTTGCAAAGGGGCCGCGGCCGCGCCGAATTCGTTCAAGCTGGCCTTGGCGCGATCGATCAATTCCTTGGCCATTTCGCGCGATCGATCCAAGCCATAGAGTTTCGGGAAAGTGGCTTTTTCCACGGCGGAATCCTTACCGGCGGTTTTGCCCAGCTCCTCCGTGGTGGCAGTCACATCGAGGATGTCATCCACAATTTGGAAAGCTAAACCAATGTCCTGGGCATATTGCGCCAGTTTGCCCACGGTGGCTTCATCGGCTCCGGCAATCGTGGCCCCGGTGGTCACACAGGCTTCCAACAGGGCTGCGGTTTTGTGGCGATGGATAAAGTGCAGGGTGTCGAGGGAAATGTTCGGGTTGCCTTCGCTGGCCAGGTCTACCACTTGACCACCCACCAGGCCGGCGGCCCCAACGGATTTTCCTAACAGGGCGATCGCCCGCACCACTCGATCGGCCGGCACGCCTTGGGTTTGGGTTGCCACAAATTCAAAGGCATAGGCCAACAGCCCATCCCCGGCCAAAATCGCCACCGGTTCCCCATAAACCTTGTGGTTCGTGGGTTTGCCGCGCCGAAAATCGTCGTTATCCATGGACGGCAAATCGTCATGAATCAGCGACATGGTGTGAACCATTTCCAGGGCACAGGCCGTGGGCATGGCCGATTCGATCGCCCCACCCACCAGCTCACAGGCCGCCAGACACAGAATCGGTCGCAACCGCTTGCCCCCCGCCATCAGGGAATAGCGCATCGACTCATAAACGGTTTCGGGATAGACCACCGAGATCGATCGATCGAGGGCGGCCTCAACCAAAGCTTGGCGTTCGCGAAGATAGCCTTTGAGATCAAAGCCCGTCGAGGGAGCAGTAGGCGCGCTAGCGGTCATGGGACAAGCACAACAGAACAGCAAGAAATCTTCCTTACCGAACCCGATCGCCGCCACAGGCGGAATCCGGCCTGGTTACGGTGCGCTTTTGGCCTAGCAAAACAACCGCTGAACCACAACCACCACCGTCAGAAGTTGGTTTGAGGGGCATTGTACCGCCTGAGGGGATCGCCCCGAGGGGACAGACCAGATTCTGATCAGATTTCGTCAGATTTTGCATGAATTTAGGGCTGATTTCGAGCGAATTTCCAGGCCATTCCAGTAATTTTGTGAACCTTTGCAAACCGTTGATTAACGCTCATTGAACTGATACTCATCAACCTATTCCGGCTGGATCCACCGCAGCGATCGAGAGGATCTCTGACCCATTCCCCAAAATCCTCAGTTGGTTCAATCCAGCCGGCTGGACAAAGGAAATCTCAATCCAGCCGGTTGGATGAAGAAAGCCCCGATCCAGAGCATTCAGACACAGAAGATTCCCTGAGTGCGATCGGGACAATTAGTCGGGATAACTTAGTCGGGATGATTAGTCAGGATAACTAGGCCAGGCGGCGACGATAGCTCTCCACGGTGTTGGCCAACAGCATGGTCACCGTCATTGGCCCCACGCCACCCGGAACCGGCGTGATTGCGCCGGCCACATCCAACAGGCGATCGAAATCCACATCCCCCACCAGCTTGCTCTTACCGGTCTGATCGGTAATTCGATTAATTCCCACATCAATCACCGTCGCGCCCGGCTTGATGTAGTCCGGGCCAATCATCAGGGGCCGTCCCACCGCCGCCACTAAAATATCGGCTTCTCGGCAAACGGCCGCCAAGTCCGGGGTGCGCGAATGGGCGATCGTCACCGTGGCATTGGCTTCCAGCAGCATCAGGGCGATCGGCTTGCCCACCAAAATGCTGCGCCCCACCACCACGGCCTTTTTGCCAGCCGGATCAATGCCCCCATCTCGCAAAATTTCCATCACGCCGGCCGGGGTGCAACTGCGCAGACAAGGCTCACCCCGCACCAACCGCCCCAAATTGGCCGGGTGCAACCCATCGGCATCCTTGTCGGGGTCAATTTCCAACAGCAGGGCGTTGCCATCCAGCCCGTCCGGCAAAGGCAGTTGCACCAAAATGCCATCCACGTTCGGATCGGCATTGAGCTGATGAATGATGGCGGTTAGTTCCGCTTGGGTGGCCGTGGCGGGCAGGTGCTGACCAAAGGAGACCATGCCCAAACGTTCGCAGGCCCGTTCTTTGTTGCGGACATAGGCGGCGCTGGCGGGATTGTCCCCGACCATCAACACGGCTAGGCCAGGCGCACGGCCCCGATCGGGCTGGAGTTCCGCAATTTCCACCTTCAGGCGATCTTGAATTTTCTCGGCAAGGGCTTTTCCGTCCAGCAGGCGCGCAGTCATGAGGGGAGAAATTCCAGGAAGAACGCTTCAAACTGTAAAGAATTGATCATGCGTTTTGAGCATTTCAGCGTCAAAATCTAAAGGATTTTCCGCACCTCAACGATTTCGTCAACCCATGTGAAAACCCATGAAGCAGCCAATGCAAAAGTTAAAGTTAAGAATCGTGGTCACTGAGGGCCCGATTGCGCAACCATAACGAGCAACAGGATCTGATTGAAAATCACCATACCGGCAATGTCTCAGCAGCTCATGTCTCAGATGTTGCGGCGTTTGGCTCCACCCGTCCCACCACGGCTAAAAGGACAAAAAAACAAGGGGTGGCATGGGTTAGTTCTGGGGTTCACCTGGTTAATGGTGGGCTGCACGCCAACCGTTGCGATCGGGGAGTTAAAACAACAACCGGCTGCATCGCTCAATGGGCGATCGGTCTATATCCAAGGCAAAGCCGTCGAACGAGTGCCCCTGCTCGACGGCCGCATTTACCGAATTGAAGATCCAACGGGCTGGATTTGGGTGCTATCTCAGGGCGATCGAACCGAGCTTGAGCTAGGGCAAGTGGTGAAACTCAAGACCTCCCTTCGCTATCAACCGATCCAAGTGGGACAGCAGGAGATGGGCGAAATTTACGCGATCGAGGAGCCTTAAATTAGCCATGCGTCCATCAGACCCCAGCCCAAGCCCCAGATCCCAATCAGGATCTGAGTTAAACAGGGACAGTTCATCCACAGAGTCCGAAACAGGAACGAGATCAGGAATAGAAGCCGTGGCCCTTGCTTTGCTCTATCCTCCCTCGCGCGATCGATTCCTGTTGCAACTGCGGGATGATTTTCCCCACATTCTCTATCCCGGTTACTGGGGCCTGTTTGGCGGACACCTGGAGGCCGGCGAAGTGCCCGCAGCGGGTCTGCGGCGGGAACTGCAAGAGGAAATTGGCTTTGTGCCGCCCCGGTTAAGTCCGTTTCGATCGACCCTGCAAGACAGCGGCCGCCAGCATTTTTTCTTTCACGGATTGCTTACCGTGCCGCTCACGGAGCTGGAATTAAACGAAGGGCAGGATTTGGCTTGGGGCACGATCGCCGACTTGGAAGCGGGAGAATGTTGGTCGCCCCGTTTGCAACAGATGCGCCCGATCGGCACACCCCATCGATCGATCCTGTTAGCCCTGCATCAAGACCCAGCCCTCTGGCTCGATGACTAAGGGGAATTGAGGCAGCCGATCATCACTGATCATTTCATTATTGGCCGTCCATCTTGACGGCGTTCACATCCACCGTAGAGTCAGCCACCGTGGCCGCCGGAGCGGACTTCACCGTGGGGCGATTTTTAAACCACTCGATCGCGATTTGCGACAGCTCTGCAATCAGCAAGGTCACGATCGCCAAATCATCCAGTTGACCCGCGATCGGCAGAAAGTCCGGCGCAATATCGATCGGGCTGAGGAGATACACCAGCGTGCCCGCCACAATCCAGAGGCGATATTTCGGGTTCCGAATCGTGTCGCGATACCAACCGTAAAGGGCGCTGGGGGAGATATTCATGGCGCTATCCTGCCGCGTGATTGCCTCTCATCTTGACAGGGGCGATCGGGCAGCGTCGAGGGTGACGACCCCACCGCTCGATCGCGAAACCCGCACCCCTCAGCCAGTTCAGCAATTGCCCCCCGATCGCCCCCTAAACCGCATGGGCGCGATACCAGTCGATCGTTTGGCGCAGCCCATCCTCAAAACTCGTTTGCGCCTCAAACCCAAACAGTTCCTTCGCCCGCGTTGTGTCCAAACAGCGGCGTGGCTGGCCGTTGGGTTTGTCCGTTTCCCAAACCAACTCCCCGTCGTAGCCCATCAGTTTGCAAATCAGCTCAATCAAATCGCGAATCGAAATTTCCCGACCCGTTCCCAAATTCACCGGCTCCGAGCTGTTCAGCAACTGCGCCCCCAAAACAATGCCCGCTGCCGCATCGGTGGAATACAAAAACTCCCGCGTGGGGCTGCCATCGCCCCAAACCGGAATCTGTCGATCGCCCCGTTGTTGTGCCTCATGTACCTTACGAATCAGCGCTGGAATTACATGGGAGCTACCCGGATCGAAATTGTCTTCCGGCCCATACAAATTCACCGGCAATAGATAAATGCCATTGAAGCCATACTGATCTCGATAGGCCTGAAGTTGCACCAACAGCGCCTTTTTCGCCACCCCATAGGGCGCATTGGTTTCCTCGGGATAGCCCTCCCAAAGATCAGACTCCTTAAACGGCACGGGCGTGAATTTGGGATAGGCGCAAATCGTTCCCACACAAACAAACTTCTCCACCCCCGCTTGATAGGCCGCATGGATCAACTGCGTACCCATCATCAAGTTGTCGTAAAACAGCTCGGCCGGTTTTTCGCGGTTCAGGCCAATGCCGCCCACGTGGGCCGCCAGGTGAATCACCACCTGCTGACCTGCCACAGCCGTCTCACAGGCCGCCCATTGCCGCAAGTCGCACTCGCGCGATCGGGGAATCGTGATTTTTTCAGGATTCGCCCCCGCCGCCACCAACTGTTGCACCACCTGCTTGCCCAGGAAGCCCGCGCCGCCGGTCACCAAAATGGTCTTATTACTCAAGTCGATCGGGGTGTTGCTCATGCTGTTTACCTGCTGTTCACCTTAAAAACGTGGGGAAAATCGGGGTCGAAACTGGCCGCAAATGCCGCAAATGCCGCAAATTGGGATCGCCAAGGCGCGATCGCCCTCGGTTTCTGATTTTTCCGGCCCCGCAACCAATGCGGAACACCCAGAAAACCCCATTTTGGAACAGCCCCACCCGATCCGACACCTGCTCCCCCTGGTCGTCATCGGGAAATTCAGCTTCCGGCGATCGCCAGCAAAGTTATCAATTACTATTAATGGCGGTTTCAAAGCCACGTTTTGAAGGGGGCGATTTAAAGCGGTTTAAGTCCATTATTTGTTATTGGCCCTTCACTTGCCCTTCACTAAAAACTCCTCCAATCACCATGTGGCCCAGCGCAATTACTGCCTATTTCCATTACCTCAGCTTCATGTTGGCCTTTGGGGCTGTGGCTGTGGAACTGCTGACTCTCAAAAAAGAACTCTTGATCGCGGAAGCCTGGCGAATTCTGATTGCTGACGTGATCTACGGCATCTCCGCTTCTCTGGTTTTATTCACCGGAGCGTTGCGGGTTCTTTACTTTGGCAAGGGTGCTGACTATTACCTTGGCAACCCCATTTTCTATACCAAAGTTGGCCTATTTCTCTTGGTCGGGGCTTTGTCGATTTATCCAACCATTTCCTTTGTGTCTTGGATTGGCAGTTTGCGAGAAGGCAAGGTTCCCCAACTGGGTCAAACACAATTTCAGTGGCTCTCTTGGCTAATTCGGATTGAGCTGGTGGGCTGGATCAGTCTTCCGTTGTTGGCGGCACTCCTGGCCCGCAGTGCGTAACCCTCAGTGCCTAGACCGCTATGCTTCAGGCAGTGTTTCATTGGGTATGGCGATCGAATGCCTCAAGGATTGCGATCGGGTTGTGATTGCCCATGAAAGTCTGATTGGGGGCCATTTAACGGCTACTGGGTGGCTATCTTGTTGATGGCAATCTCAATTTTTGGTTAAACCCCTTTGAAGAAATTTGGCCGCTGGCTGGTCTTGGGACTAGTCCTCGCTTTTTTGCTGAAAACACTGCTCGATCGGGCGGCGGAAGTTGCCACCTTGCGGTTAACCATCCAAGGGTGGGGCTGGTTGGCCCTGTCGTTGGGACTGACGGCGGCGGCGCACTTGTGGTCAGCGGTGGTGTGGGGCTGGCTGTTGCAGGCCTTTGGGCGATCGGCCCCGTGTGGCTGGGTACTGCGCACCTATCTGGTGACCAATGTGGCCAAGTATTTGCCGGGGAATGTGTGGCATTTCTACGGTCGCATTCGGGCGGCGGGCCGGGTGGGCGTGGCTTGGCCAGTGGCGGCGGCCAGTGTGTTGCTGGAGCCGTTACTGATGGCGGTGGCGGCTTTACTGCTGGGGGTTTTGGCGAGCGATCGGGCTTGGTGGGGAGTGCAATTAGCCCTGGCGATCGGGGTGCTGGCGGCGGTGCATCCCCGCATTTTGAATCCCCTGCTGCAACGGTTGGGTCGTCGCAAACTGCAAACCACCGACAGCAACCCCCATCACCAACCGGCCCAACTGAGCCAATACCCGATCGGTCCGTTGTTCGGGGAAACGGGCTTTTTGTTGTGGCGGGGCGCGGGCTTTTTGGCAGCTCTGGCGGCCTTTAGTGCCATTAATCCTCTGGATTTGCCTCGGTTGGCCAGTGGGTTTGGGTTGGCCTGGTTGTTGGGATTGGTCGTGCCTGGTGCGCCCGGCGGGGTTGGGGTTTTTGAAGCGGCGGCGATCGCCCTGTTGGGGTCGATCGTCAATCCAGCGGCTCTGTTGGCCAGCGTGGCCAGCTATCGATTGGTGAGTGTGCTGGCGGAAACCGGCTTGGGCGGCTTGGCCTGGTGGTTAACGCCTCCTGCCGAACAAATTTGGACTGGGGAATCTGAATCTCGGGAATCGGAAGCCTCTGAATCGAATTAACACTTAACCGAAGGCTGAACTTGGTCTCCCTTTGGAGGCGGTTTGCAAACCGGCGAAGCAAGTCAAAGAGCATCAGCCCTTACATTCAGAGACGATGATTCATTTAGCCAACATTCGCCTGATGCTGAGGCAATTGGCGGAATTGAATACTCTCTCCTACTTTTTCAAACAGCCTCTGATGTAAGGTCTTGGGTCATGGCCTGTTCCCATGTGAAGGGCAACTCAGCGGGAAACAGGGCGATCGGCAAACCAGTTTCGGCTTGTGCTTTGGTGCGAGCGTCGGCATAAGCTGCCATGGTTCCTTCTGGTAACCAAGCCTTAAAGCTGGGGTTGTCGGCTAACAGGCGCTGAATCTCAACCCTTGCGTCAACAATGCTAATCAACCAGGAGCGCGATCTCTTGTCCTGTTGATAATGCCATTTCAGTAAATGTAAATATAAACGAGTGATTTGACTCAGCAAAGCACGACGTTCTGAGCGTCCCAAGCTTTCTAATTCCTCGGCAATATTTTCAAGATCAAGGCTGTCGAATTGGCGCGATCGCAGTAGGTTAGTCTGCTGCTGAATCCAGCCATAAAAGTCGGTGTTATAGGAAATAGGAGGATCGGTAGCCATAGCATTAACAGCATCAAAGGGTTACATTTCGCCCTGGGTTGCGATCGCGCACGTCAGCCCAGGGATCATCGTCACTCCAAGAGTCCCAATCAATGGTGCTGCGCCACTGTTGAAGGCGTTCCCAGAAAGTAGGAACAGGTTGGACTGATCGCCCCAGGAGCGATCGCACTAGCTGCCAAATCAGGGCGAGGCGATCGCGCCAAGAGAGTTTCTCGGCTTGTTTGCTCAGGATTTGCCACGTCACCATACTCGATCGCCTCCTATTGCCTTAATCCAATTATCGCTGGAGGTTCCTTCGCCGCTAGCTCGACAGTGCGCACAACTTATTTCCTTGCCAAGGAGCTTCTTTAGGACGTGCCCTGAGGTTTTCCTTGAAATAGACGGACGTACCTGATTGACGCGCCTGTAATAGTAAGCTTTCAACCCATGCCCACTCGGGTTGAAACTCAGGGCCGTGACTTGTTCTGCTTTGACCGCCAACAGCAATCATGTCGAACATTTCTAGGCTACTGAATTGCAGAGGCTCAAGCATTGGCTCAATAGATAGCCATTTCACCGTTGCTTCGATATTCCTAAAGGACTTTTCAGCCAAGGCCACCCTGGCTTGGGTATCAACAGTTGTGCCAACCCAAACATTTGCCGGGAAGCCTCCCAAGCGATCATTGATTTCTTGCAATCGTTGGGGAAACTTGGTCAGGAATAGGAAATTCCATTCTGGTGCAGAACGAACTGAATCGAAAACTTTGAGAATCCACTCTTCAGGAACCCACTTGCCGAATAAATCAGCCATGGAACAAGTAAAAACGTTCTTGGCAAAGACTTGAGCATCTTCTAGCTTGACCCGTCTTTTCTTGGCTTCAATCTTGATCTTTTCTGAAGAGAAAGGACGAGTGTTCTTTGGGGCATTCAGGCGATCAGGGTAGAACGTAGGTTCAAACTTTGTTTCATAGAACCGATTGGCAATGTCGCGAGCGTAGCAATACGGGCAACCATGCCAGCATCCGGTAACTGGGTTCCACGTCCACCAGGCCCAGTCAACCATCTCATTTGTTGTATTAAAAACTGATTTTTTAGATGAGTTATGAATGATGTAAATCTTGTTTCCATTCTCTGTAATAATTTCCTCCTTGATTTTCTCCTCTTCGGTCTGACTTAATGACTGAGAATTATCCATGATTGTTTTTCCACATGAATTGCTGATACTAAGATTTATGGGAATAGAAAAAGCTGCTTATTTTTTCTTAGTCGAATAATATCGCTCCGTTCAATTTCCCTGGATCTTGTAGATTTACCGTTTCGTATGATTTCAAAGTCGTTTTCCTGGCGCTTGATATTTAGATACTTGATGTAATGGTTTGTATTGGCAGGATTTTTCTCCATAGTCAAGGAGCATAACTCTCTGAATGAGAGACCATCAGCAAACTCCCATACAATTCTCTCAAGATCATCATCTAATTTTTCGATGCAGAACTCCTCACTAGTCTTGCTGATATCAAATTGCAGTTCAAATTGATTTTCTTGGTAGAAGTCAGATGTTCGAAATCCAAATCCATACATTTCAAAGTAGTATTGATAATCAAGCGTGTTTTCTTTCCAAAAGCTCTCCTTAATGACTTCGAGTGCTCTCAGGTTGTTTGACATATGAATTAGGTAGTACATTACACGAGTTGTCAACCCGCGTGGAATCATTGAGAAGGTAAAAACGTACTTGGCCTTTCCTCTATCCCGGAACAAGCGCATGGATTCATTTCTTAGATAACACTGATGTCCAGTTTCTCCAACTTTAGAAGAGCTAGCTTCTTCATAGTAGCCATCAGCTTCTAAAACTTTGTAGAAGCTATCATAGCTTGACTTGGATTTGAGTTCTTCAATAAAACGTGCAATGAAATCAATCATATAGGTGTATATGATCTCTGATTTTGATAGTAAATTTATCTTTCTAATACTAGCCATTGAGACATCAGACCATCCAAAAGGATCCAAAAAGAACAAGGAATGTCCCTTTCTAGCTTGAACTTGTATCAAGATTGAATTTATGAGATCTTCAAACTCTCCTTGAAGAAATTGACAATTATTTTTGACAAACTCATCATCAATTCCTGATTGAGGAATTGAGAAGTTCTTAAGGCACTCTAAATGCTTTTCTTTAGAATCAATGAAGATATACTTTACATCGATAGGGTATTGTCGTTGAGACTTTTGACAGCCTCTTTCAACTGCTTTAATTAGTCGTATGGGCGATCCTTCGCAAAGTTGACCTGTTTCTGGATCGCGATACATGCCGCCTCCACAGAAACCATCTATAAACGTGAAAGTGTCTAGTCCTCTTCTTGCTTTGCCATAGAGCGTCCAAACCAAGTTTTCAACATACTCTTCCAAGATCTGATGCTTGGCCCTGGTATGTGGTTCAAGGTTGGGCAGTACTTGTCCATCACGACTCCACGAGGACTGACTTGATGAGTTACTCATAGTCAATTGAATTATGTACTAAATATATAAGATAATACCTCTTGGAGAGCTTAGCAATTAATTTGAGCAAATTGATTAGCCTGCTTCATTACACTTGGTATCTACACCCCAATCGTTCGTGACGATCGCTCGCTTGCAACTGACCCCTGCGATCCTAGACTGTTAAGCACGATCGCCGATGCTCGGCATCCACGCTACAGCGCTCGCAGGAGACAGAACACACCATGCTCGAAGCTTATCGCCAACAGGTTGCAGAACGCGGTCAACTGGGCATCCCCCCCTTGCCCCTCGATGCCGCCCAAACCAGTGACCTGTGTAAGCTGCTGGAAACCCCGCCCGCTGGGGAAGAAGAATTTTTGATGCACTTGCTGTGCGATCGCGTGCCTCCCGGTGTGGATGAGGCGGCCTATGTGAAAGCGTCGTTCCTGACCGCGATCGCCCAAGGAGAAACCACCAGCCCCCTGATCACCCCCCAAGGCGCAGTCGCCATCCTGGGGCAAATGGTCGGTGGCTACAACGTGCAATCCCTGGTCAGTCTGCTGAAAGCGAAGGACGCGGGCATTGCCCAAGCCGCCGCCACCGCCCTCAGCAAAATTACGTTGGCCTTTGATGCGTTCAACGACGTGCTGGAACTGTCGGAGCGCAACCCCTACGCCAAACAGACGATCGACGCTTGGGCTAACGCCGCTTGGTTCATCAGCAAGCCAAAGCTGGCTGAGGCGATCACCGTCACGGTGCTGAAAGTGCCCGGCGAAACCAACACCGATGACCTTTCGCCCGCCACCCACGCCACCACCCGCCCCGATATTCCGCTGCACGCCTTGGCCATGCTGGAAACCAAGATGCCGGAAGCCCTGGGCCTGTTGCCGGAGCTGAAGGCCAAGGGCCACCCGATCGCCTATGTGGGTGATGTGGTCGGTACGGGGTCTTCGCGCAAATCGGCGATCAACTCCGTGCTGTGGCACATCGGCGACGACATTCCCCACATCCCCAACAAGCGGGCCGGCGGCGTGATTTTGGGCGGCAAGATTGCGCCGATTTTCTTCAACACGGCGGAAGATTCCGGGGCCCTGCCGATCGAGTGCGACGTGGCCCAAATGAACACGGGTGACGTGATCACGATCTATCCCTACAAGGGCGAAATCACCAACGAAGCGGGCGAGGTGATCAGCACCTTCAGCCTGAAGCCCGACACGATCGTCGATGAAGTGCGGGCCGGCGGTCGGATTCCGCTGCTGATCGGTCGCAGCCTGACGGACAAAACCCGCGAAGCCCTCGGAATGGAACCCAGCACCCTGTTCGTGCGCCCCACCGCCCCCGCCGACACCGGCAAAGGCTTCACCCTGGCCCAAAAGATGGTCGGCAAGGCCTGCGGTCTGCCCGGTGTGCGCCCCGGCACGTCCTGCGAACCGCGCATGACCACCGTGGGTTCCCAGGACACCACCGGCCCCATGACCCGCGACGAGCTGAAGGAGCTAGCCTGCCTCGGTTTCAGCGCGGATCTGGTGATGCAGAGCTTCTGCCACACGGCGGCCTATCCCAAGCCGGTGGATCTGAAGACCCATGCGGAATTGCCGGACTTCATCGCCCAGCGCGGCGGCGTGGCCCTGCGCCCCGGCGACGGGATCATTCACTCCTGGCTGAACCGGATGCTGATGCCGGACACGGTGGGCACGGGCGGTGACTCCCACACCCGTTTCCCCTTGGGGATTTCGTTCCCGGCGGGTTCCGGGTTGGTGGCCTTTGCGGCGGCCTTGGGCGTGATGCCGTTGGATATGCCGGAGTCGATCCTGGTGCGGTTCAAGGGCAGCCTGCAACCGGGCGTGACCCTGCGGGATGTGGTGAACGCGATTCCCTACGTGGCGATTCAGCAGGGCAAGCTGACCGTGGCGAAGGAGAACAAGCAAAACATCTATTCCGGCAAGATCATCGAAATGGAAGGGCTACCGGATCTGAAGCTGGAGCAGGCCTTTGAGCTGACCGACGCGACGGCCGAGCGATCGGCCGCCGGTTGCACGATCGCCCTGAGTGTGGAAACCGTGTCGGAATACCTGCGATCGAACGTCACCCTGCTGAAGAACATGATCGCCCGGGGCTACGAAGATGCCCGGACGATCGCCCGGCGGATCGCCCAGATGGAAGCCTGGTTGGCGAACCCCTCCCTGATGACCGCCGATGCGGATGCGGAATACGCCGACATCATCGAAGTGGATCTCGATCAACTGGTGGAACCCCTGGTGGCTGCACCCAACGACCCGGACAACATCAAAACCCTGTCCGATTGCGTCGGCGACCCGGTACAAGAGGTGTTCATCGGTTCCTGCATGACCAACATCGGTCACTTCCGCGCCGCCGCCAAAGTCCTCGAAGGGGCCGGCAAAGCCAAGGCCCGCCTCTGGATCTGCCCGCCGACGCGGATGGACGAAGAAATGCTGCGCCAAGAAGGCTACTACGAGATCTTCGAGGCGGCCGGCTGCCGCTTGGAAATGCCCGGTTGTTCGCTCTGCATGGGCAACCAAGCCCGCGTGGAAGACAACACCACCGTGTTTTCGACCTCCACGCGCAACTTCAACAACCGGATGGGCAAGGGGGCGCAAGTCTACCTCGGCTCGGCGGAGTTGGCGGCGGTCTGTGCCCTGTTGGGTCGGATTCCCAGCCGTGAGGAATACCTGGAAGTGGTGAAGGGCAAGATCGATCCGCTGGCGGGTGATTTGTACCGCTACCTCAACTTCGATCAGATCGATGGCTTTGAGGATCAAGGGCGATCGGTCTCGAAGGAAGACCAAGAAAAAGTCCTAGTCAGCGCCGGCCGTTAATTAATCTTCGGTAGGGGCGTACCGCCGTACGCCCTCCGCCAGGGCCGATCGATTGAAACGGCGAGCGTTGGGGTTTGGGATCTTGCGTATCGGAGGGCGCATGGCGATGCGCCCCTACGAAAATTGTGGTTTTTGGATTGGAAATTGTGTTGATCGGGCGTTGAAAGATGGCGTACAACCCGGCGATTCATCATCGGCGATCGATTCGATTAAAGGGATTTGATTATTCGCAGTCAGCCGTTTATTTCGTGACCCTTTGTTGTTATCAACGGGAATGTTTATTTGGAACAATCTCGCAGGGCGAAACCGTTCTGAACGAATTGGGAATGATCGTCAGAAATGAATGGTTGCGAAGTTTTGAAATTCGGGATGAATTAAAGTCGGATGCTTGGGTGATCATGCCCAATCATTTTCATGGGTTGTTGTGGTTCGATCGCCCGATCGTGCAGACACAATCACCGAGTAATGAGAGCGAACCGGTTGATGACAGTATGCTGGACAAACGTCTGTTGAGGCGGCGGGCGCGATCGCTCGGATCTGTAATTGCCGGTTTCAAAGCAGCGACCACCAAACGCATCAATCAATACCGGAATGCACCAGGAACACCGGTTTGGCAGCGAAATTATTATGAGTCGATCGTGCGGGACGATCGAATGCTGAACCATATTCGGAACTATATTGAAAACAATCCGCGATCGTGGTCAACCGATTCCCTACATCCCAACAACATCCCCAAAAATCATCCCCCGTAGGGGCGTACCGCCGTACGCCCTTTGCCAGAGGTGATCGATAATTCTTGGATTTCGGGATCTTGCGTATCGGAGGGCGCATCGCCATGCGCCCCTACGAAAATTGTGGTTTTTGGATCGTTATTATGCAGTCATTAACTTGACCATCACTGATCTCTAGGAAATGCCAAAAATCTTGTTTGTTTGTGCGCAAAATAAGCTGAGAAGCCCAACTGCCGAAGCGATTTTTTCGAGATTTGATCAGTTAGATTGTTTGTCAGCGGGAATTCATTCATCGGCTAACAACCCACTCGATCGGGAGCTGATTGCATGGGCAGATGTGATTTTTGTGATGGAGAAGAAACATAAAGCCAAAATTCAACAGCGATTTCGTTCGTCTCTCAATGGCAAAAGAATCATATCGCTAGACATCCCAGATCAATTTCAATATATGGATCCAGCACTGATTGCACTGCTTGAGAAGCGTGTTGGTCTACATATTCAGAAATTTCTCTAAGATTGTGAACGATCGAATGCTGCGAATTAGGATTGATTGCGTTCGATCGATGTGATGGTGGAATCTGTTGAGTTATTCTGAAAATTCTACTTTGTCGTATAAATCTGCCAAGGCAATTTCTAGGGCGATCGACTCCAATTTCAGGGTCGCTTCTAACCCGATCACATCATTCAACAACCAGCCTCGATCTTGCTTGACGTAATGGGTAACCTTCGGCCAGCTCTGTGAAATGGCTAAATATTCTCCAAAGCCCGGAATCGTTCTGTAGGCGCTGAACTTATCGCCAATGTCATAGTCTTCGGTTGACTTCGATAGCACCTCTGCCAACAAAATCGGATTCATCACGGTGTCCTTGCGCCCCGGTTTTAATTCCAAGGGATCGCGTGTCACCATCACATCGGGGTAGGTGTAGCGATCAGCTTCAGGAATCCACAGCCGTTGATCACTCGAAAACACATCGTAGGGCTGACGTTTTAAGCCCATCTTTAAAATCACGGCAAGATTGACAATAATTCGATTGTGGTTAGGTGTGCCGCCCGTCATGGGAGTGATCATTCCTCGATCGTAGTCGTGGCGTTGCTCAGAGCGAGTATCTAGGGCAAAATAGTCGTCCTCCGTTTGTTTTGGGGGACTCGAAATGGGCTGAACAGGCGTAGCAACCATAGTTTACAACTCCCCAAAAATGGTAATTAGCTACTTCATGTCAGGTAGGTTGGGTTGAGCTGGCGAAATCCAACGCGATCAATGCTGCATAGATGCGCTGTTGGGTTTCGTGCCTTAACCCAACCTACTAAATACTTGTATCGCTTTAGATCGCATAGGTTTGTTTGACTTGGCTGAGACGAACGGCGAAGGTTAATGCTGCCAATAAATCTTCCGGTTCTAAATCATCATAATCGGCTAATACTTCAGCATGAGTCATTCCAGATGCGAGTAACTCTAGAAGAAACTCAACTGGATATCGCAGACCGCGAATACAGGGTTTCCCATGGCATAGTTGCGGATCGATCGTGATCCGTTGCAGGAGTAAATCAGCGTTGGGAACAGACATGACGATCGCCCCCACGGGCATAAAACGACTATGACTATTGTTGCGACTTTGATGGGAACGGGGCAAGCTGATCGCCCCCTGCGCTCTTACAAGAAATTGAGGGGATCAACGTCGATCGTGAGGCTGACACCGGGCAAGCAAGCCGATCGCACCTCCAGCAAATTGGCCGGGCGATCGCCCTCGGGGGGAATGCGGATCAGCACTTGCCAGCGGAATCGGTTGGCAATGCGTCCCACCTGGGCCCGCTCTGGCCCCAACAGATCGAAAGCGCGATCGCCCCGGGCCGTTTCCAGTAGCGCCGCCACCTGCTCGGCACTGCGCCCCACCGCCGCCTCGTCGGGGCCACTCAGCCGCAACAGGATTAGTTGCCCCACGGGTGGATAGTTGAGCGCCGATCGCATCTCCCGTTCCTGTTCCAAAAAGTTGGGATAGTCGTAATTGGCCACCGCCCCGATCGCCGGGTGTTCTGGGCTGTAGGTTTGCAAAATCACCCGCCCCGGTTCCTCGCCGCGCCCGGCCCGGCCCGCCACCTGCAACAGGGTTTGCACCGCCCGCTCGCCGGCCCGCACATCCGAGAGATTCAGCAACCCATCGGCGGCGATCGCCCCCACCAGCGTCACCTGTGGCAAATCGATCCCCTTGGTTAGCATCTGCGTGCCCACCAACAAATCCGCCTCGCCTCGGGCAAAGCGATCGAGCAAAATCCGGTGGGCATCCTTGGTGCGGGTCGTGTCGCTGTCGTAGCGCAAAATTCGCAGGTCGGGCCATTGCCGCTCCAGTTCCCGCACCACCCGCTGCGTGCCGCTGCCGAAATGTTTCAGGTAGGGCGACCCACAGGCGGGACAGGCGGGCGGGTGCAGTTGCCCAAAGCCGCAAAAGTGGCAGCGCAACAGGGGTTGAGCTGTTTCCCGTTGGTGGTGAAACGACAGGGACACATCGCAGTGGGGGCACATCATCACATGGCCGCAACTGCGACAGGATACGAAGGTGCTGTGGCCCCGCCGCTGCACAAATAGGATCGCTTGGCGACCGGCGGCGATCGCCTCGGTAATCGCCCCTTGGAGCGATCGGCTAAAGATCGATCGATTGCCGTCGCGCAACTCCTGGCGCATATCCAGCACCTCGACCGGCGGTAGGGGGCGACCATGCACCCGATCGGGCAGGGACACATAGACCGGTTGGCTCGTCCAGGTTTCCAGGGAGGGCGTGGCGGAACCCAACACCAACGGGCAACCGACTAGGCGCGATCGCCACTGGGCCACCTGTCGCGCGTGGTAGCAAGGAGCCGGGGAATCTTGCTTGAAGCTGGGATCATGCTCCTCATCCAGCAAAATCATCCCCAAATTCGGCAGGGGCGCAAAAATTGCCGATCGCGTGCCAATCACCACTTGGGGCGCGCCATCTAACATCTGTCGCCAAGTGTCGTAACGCTCCCCGTCCGAGAGGCCGCTGTGGTAAACGCAAACCTGAGCGCCGAACCGGGCCCGAAAGCGATCGGTCAGTTGCGGCGTGAGGCCGATTTCCGGCACGAGCACCAACGCCGACTGGCCCCGCGCCAACACCGGGGCGATCGCCTGGAGATAAACCTCCGTTTTGCCGGAACCCGTCACCCCATGCAGCAGGGCCGTTTGGCCCGGTTCCAGACCGTGGATCGTTTCCAAGGCAGCGGCTTGTGCCGGGGTCAGGGTTTTGGGGCGATCGCGCTGGCCCGAGTCGTGGCGATCGCCGCGCAAAATTTCCCGCGCCTCCAGCAGCAACCAGCCCTTCTCTTCGAGCGATCGCAACGTGCCGCTACTGGTGCGCCCCAGGGTAATCAACTCCTGAGCCAGCAGCTCCCCGCCGCGCCGCTGCAAAATGCCGACGATTTCCCGTTGGCGCGGAGTCAGCGGTTCCCCTTCGCCAATCAGGATTGCCATCTGTTGGCGCTTGGGCTTGGGGGCGCTGGGCGATTCCAAATAACTGACGAGCCAGCCGCGCCGCACCAAGTCCCGCAAGCCCCGATCGCCCCCGGGAAATTTCTGTTGCAAAAAACGCCAACTGTAGTCGCGCCCCGATTGCGATCGCAGCCATTGCCACAACCGCAGGGCGATCGGACTCAGCAGGGTTTCCGCCACGCCTGCCGCCGCCGCAGCCGGTAATGGGTCTGCCAGTCGCACCCGCCGCGATGCCCGCCCCAACACTCCCGGCGGCAGGGCCACCCGCGCCACCTGAATCAGCGACGCGCAATAGTAATCGGCCACCTGCGCCAACAGTTGCCAATAGTCCGGGGCAAACAGGCCGCTGGCCACGACTCCTTCGACTTCCCGCAGCCGATTGGGGTCGATCGCCTCGGGCAACTGCTGCCAACAACGCAGGGCGATCGCCCCCACCGATCGCCCCCCAAAGGGCACGGTCAGCACATCCCCCGGCCCGATCGCCTGGTCTGCCCCGATCGCGTAGGTGTAGGCCTCGGTCACGCCGGGACAGTCCACCAACACTTCCACATAGCCCGCGGCCGCCGACAACTCGGGCAAGGCCGGCGCGATCGGCGTTTCTCGTAATTCGGTTTCGAGCATCTGCCTCACCGCTCGATCGAACCCCTACCCTACTCGATCGGCGCGATCGACCAAAAGTTATGCAAGAGGGTAGCCAGATCGAGTAAGTCTAATCGACTCAAGTAAGCCCAATTGACAATGCATGTCTCTGACAGTTCAATATTCCAAGCTTTATAATAGTTCAGAAAAATCTCAATTCCTGACAAAAGATACTTATGGCTCTCGATGAAAATTTAGTTGCAGAAATTAAAGATATGATTGATCTGATCTGTATATTTCAGGTCAGAAGTCAATCTCTGATAGACGACTTTGATTTTTTTAGAAATGAACTGAAATTGATTTGTCCTGGACTCAAGCGTCTTGAGCATGAGGCAATGTTTCTGTGTATTGATATGGATGCTCTGCATAAGGAAATTTTGTCTGAATCCAATTCCTTTTATTCAAAAATAATCCTTAACCATGGAAGGCAATTGTCAAAAGTTGACAAGGATTCTACTTTTGATATCTCTAATATCAGGAATTTTATGGAAGAAGATGATTATCAACTTACTCTGGAGCAAATTGAAGAACTGGCATTAGAGTCTAACTCAGATGCCTTAAAGGCAAGGAAAAAACTAAAAGCAGAACGCGGACTGCCATCTCAGAATCATATAGAAATTCATCAAATTTGGCATCAGTCATTCCTTGATGAAACGAAAGAATATGTCAATAGAATCGAAAAAATGCGAGATAACTTTGCTCATCGAAAATGGAAATTTCCCCGTCGCAAGGAAGCATATACGGTTGATTTAGAGAGCATTTCGGAAATTTTGGAATGCACTAATGAGGTTTTAAAGATCTACAAAAATCGATTTCAAGAAATGCTGAGCTATGCCAATTCGGAATCGTATGAATCATCAAGCTATTCGCATGATTCACTATCTAGACTTAAAGAAGCCTATAAATATTTAAAAAAATCTTGATATTAGTTATGCCTTGATCATGAAGTGAGTGAAACTTCAGCCTGTAGGGTGGGCAGTGCCCACCTAATAACTGCTTCATAGCATCTGCGATATGGCGTACCAACCATTTTAGGTAAAGGCTGTATGATCAATTTCAAATCGAGCAGCACTAGCTTCTTCTAAAGAATGGCAATACTCACACAGATAGCTGGCTCGTTCTCGAACCTTTTGCCTAATCTCCTTTGGAATTGACATACCTTAAGAAGACTCAGCGATGATCTTGGCGTTCAGGAGAGTGAAGATGCGATCCAGCTCTAGAATTCCAGCTAATTCAACTGTTTCATCAGGTGTCAGTTGCTCTTCCCGCTGCTTTTCATTAAGACTCTCTAGGCGTTCTTGTAGGAATTCACTAAATTTAAACAAAAGCAAGCCGCGAACTAACTGGACTTGAATTCCAGTATCAATAAAAGATGATGGTTTAATCATGAGTTGAGCATTCATGCTTCCACCTCAAAGTCAATGAAATCAACGCTTGTGAAAAATACTGGTTCCAATCAAAGAAGCTTTGGAAAGCCTAGCATGGGATAAAGGTGCTTTAAAATGCTAGTGGAGCATCAAAATCGTCTGCCATCCAGATTTTGCCCTTCAATAATCCTGCCTTGCGCTTTTTTGTTGGTGCTGGTGTAGCCGCTTCTTGAGTATGCTTCTCTAGCAGAAGTTCGATGTAGTGTAGAACCTCTATTTGCAAAGACTCTGGAAGTTGTTCCAGCTTCTTCAGAAGAGCTGATTGCATCATCAGAGACCATCACACCTTGCTTTAAGTTGACTGGAAACTTTTCCCATAATAGCGCTGAGTTGATTGCCGCCGATCGCTTCAATCGGCAACGGGGTAACGAGCGATCGCCCCTCTATGGTTTGGTCACAACCGGTTCCTTGTGGAAGTTTCTGGAATTTCGGGGTGACCAAGTGACGATCGACTTGCGGGAATATGCGATCGAACCGCTCGATCGGCTCTTTGGCATTCTGGTCAGTTGTGTAGAAGCAAAATCGCAGAACTCGAATTAACCAATCAGCGAGGTCACTAACGGTTGGCCAATTCAGTTCCAAACTGAGTTTTCGGGTCAAATTCCTGGAAAACCGGTAACTGATCAACGCTGCTACAGATTCATCGAGTCGTTGGGGATTAACGGCCCGATCGAGTGTCAAAGGCAGCGCTGGCTGAGCGGCTCGATCGAATCGCTATCGGACTCATGATCAAAAGCAATCGATTTCCCGCCCGATCGACCGCCTGTGGTTGAAACGAGCGTAGTAAGATTGCCTAGGGTCATCGACAAGCCCGTAATGGTTTGGGGTCGATCACTCTAGTCCAGCATTCCGCGCGATCGCGCAAACGCTTATGGTAGCCCTGCAAGATAGTGTCTTCTCGCTTTTCGCAGACGGTAAGCGCCTGGTGCGCGATCTCGAAACCCACGGCGCTTTAGCCTTCTATGCGCCCTTGGAAGGGGGCTACGAAGGTCGCTATATTCGCCGCATCCGAGCCAATGGTTACACCGCCGTGAAGTTGACGGCGCGCGGCTTAGGCGACCCGAATACTTACCTGACCGGGGTGCATGGGGTTCGTCCCGCCCACTTGGGCAAGAGAGACATTCAGACGTACTTTATTCCGCCCATCATTGAAACGCAGCTTACGGGCCTGTCGCCCCGTTCCAAGGGCTTGCTGATTTGGATTCTGGAAGGGTTTGTGCTCTCGCGCCAGGAAATTGAGTTCCTTTGCGCTCTGCCGAAGCTGGATCCCCGCGTGAAGGTGGTGGTGGAAATGGGGGGCGATCGGGCCCTGCGTTGGATGCCCCTGAAAAACACGCCTGTGTAGCACTCGGGTGGGTTAGGCGATCGCCTCTGACTCGCTTTGCTCGATGCTTAACCAGAACTGAGATGCATCCAGAGAGCATCAAGAAGGCATCCAAAATAACCAAAAACCAGCGGCCGCTTCTGGCTGCTGGTTTTGTGTTGTCTAAGCGACGGGGATCTAGGGCGCAAGGGCGCTAGTTCAGGCTGTAGGCAGATTGCAGCGCCCAAACAATCAGGGCTACGATGCCGCCCAGGATGAAGGTGGCAGAGAGGGCGATCGCCACGGGGCTATCGGCTCCCTTGAATTTCATAATGCCGCGATCGAGGTCTGACATGATCTTGTGGGGGTTGCGAAAGAGTTGCGAAAGATTGAAGTAGCTCGCCCGGGGAGATCGGCCGGTGACAAAATCGAGGAGTTGCGGGCCCCGGCGAGGGGACGGGCGCTCGATCGCTCGGTCGATCGCTGCTGAATGGGGGCTAGGAGCCAAACGAAATCGTAAAAATTTCCGGTACTGATTTTAGCGAGTCCGGACAGAAAACGGCCGCCTAATTCAGCAGTGGGGTGGGACTATTCTGCTTTGATGACATGCTTGCAGTCCTCGATCGTCCCCGGTTTGAGGTGAATGGGGTGGGCGATGGATGCTCGGAGGATGCGAGGAAACCGGGGGATTGGGGGTGATCCATGAATTGGGGATCGTGGTTATCGGCTGAGGAGTTGAGAATGGTTGTGGCGCAGTGGCTCCTGTGGGGATGCTTCGGGGCGATCGCCCTATTCGCAATTGGGGAAGGGGTTTTGCGGTGGGGGTTTGGGTTTGGTCACCCACCGCTTTATGTGGCCGATCCCCACACGGGGTATCGCCTGAAACCCGATCGGCAAATTCGGCGTTTTGGCAACCGGATTACGGTGAATGCTTATTCCATGCGTAGCCCGGCCCTGCGGGAGGGAACCACGCGGGTGTTGCTGTTGGGGGATTCCATCGCCAACGGGGGCTGGTGGACGGATGATCAGGCCACGATGGGGGCTTTGTTGGAGCGGGGCTTGATGCAACGGTTGCCGGCCCCGGTGCGCGATCGCCCGATCGAGGTTTTAAATGCCTCGGCCAATTCCTGGGGCCCGCGCAATGAGCTGGGCTATCTCCAGCGCTTTGGCACGTTTTCGGCACAAGTGGTGGTGTTGCTGCTGAATACCGATGATTTGTTTGCGATGGCTCCGTCCTCATTGCCGGTGGGCTTGGATCCTAACTATCCTGATCGGGAACCTCCCTTGGCTTGGCTGGAACTGTGGCAACGGGTGCGGCCGCCCCAAATGCCCCCTCAATTGCAAAATCGCCCCCCAGAACCGGGCGATCGGGTGGGGCTGAACCTAGCCGCGATTGCCCAAATTCGTGATTTGGCCCAGGGGAACCAGGCGGATTTTCTGGTGGCAATTACGCCTCTGGTGCGGGAGGTGGCGGGCCAAGGGCGTGATTATGAGGCCAATGCCCGCGATCGGCTAGTGGCGTTTGCCCGCCAGGAGGGCATTGAACTGCTGGATTTTCTACCGGATTGGCGGCTGGCTAATCGATCGGGCCTCTTCCGCGACTCCATTCACCTCTCGGAGTTGGGCAATGGATTGGTGAGCCAGGCGATCGTGGATCGGGTGGCTAGTCTGCTCACCCTCTCCCGATCGCGCTAGGCCGCGGGTTGGTTGTCCTGATCCTTAGCTGCGGAGGGTCGCCCCAAACTTCTCGGTAATGGCATCGCGCACCTTTTGGTGCAGCGGTTCCACATCCTCATCGGTCAAGGTGCGATCGGGACTGCGATAGAGCAGGCGGAAGGCCAAACTGCGTTGCCCCTCCGGCACTCGATCGCCCCGATATTCATCAAACAGCTCCACCTGTTCCAGCAAAGGCCGACCAGCCTTGGCCATGGTGCGCTCCAACTCGGCCACGGTCACCTTAGTTGGCGCAAAGAAAGCCAAATCGCGGCTACTGGCGGGCAGGGTGGCATAGGGCGCAAACTTCGGTTGCGGCGGTGCATCGTCGATCGCCACCTTGTAGATCGTTTCCAGATCTAGCTCAAACACGTAAATCTCAGCGGGCAGATCCCGCGCTTGGCACAGCTCCGGGTGCAGTTGACCAAAGGTTCCTAGGCGGTTGCCCCGCAGCCAGAGGGAAGCGGTACGCCCTGGATGGAGCCGAGCATCGGCGCGATCGGCCTGGTATTCCACCGACAGATTCAGGCGATCGAACACCGCCTCTAAAATGCCCTTCGCCTCATACCAAGTCAGGGGTGATTCCTTGCCGCCCGCCGTCCAACGGCCGCGCCGCGCATCGCCCCCCAGGATGCCGCCGAGCTTGTCTGCCTCAAACAGTCCATCCTCCTCAGACCAGAACACACGGCCAATTTCAAAGCCGTTCAGCCCGCCGTTGCCCTGTTCCAGGTTGTATTGATAGGCATCCACGAGGCCAGAAATTAGCTCCGTGCGCAGGGCCGAATATTCCGCATAAAGGGGATTGGCCAAGGTCACTTGGCGGCCGCCCGCTGGCTTGCAAAGGGAATAGTGCATCAGTTCCGTCAGGCCTTCCGCCCGGAACAGTTCCCGAATCTGACGCAGCAGGGCAATGTCTGGCGGCAAGCAGCCAAATTCGCTCTTGGGCGGCAGGGTGCTCGAAAAGCGGTTGTAGCCAAACAGGCGAGCCACTTCTTCAATTAGGTCAATTTCCCGCTCCAGGTCTCGATAGCGATAGGGCGGCACAATCACTTCCCACTCGCGGCCGCCACCTTCGGGGGTTCCGGCGGTGGTCACGCGCAGTTGGCAACCCAAGCTGCTCAGGATTTGTTCTACTGCCTCGGCGGGCACAAAGTCGCGCAGGTCGCTCGCTTCATCAACCTTTTCACCCTCGGGCGGTTGCAGGGGCCCCAGGATTTGGTGCAAGCGATCGAGCCGGAGATTCAGGGTGCGGCTGAAGGTTTCCAGGGGCGGACGAGCATCGGCCTGGTCGCGGGCCACCACTTGCCCACCCGCCAATTGCAGAATCAGATCGATCGCCCGTTGCAGGGCCAAACCGAATTCCACCTGATTAGTGCCCCGTTCATAGCGGGTAGAAGCCTCCGTGCGGATCCCGATCGAGCGAGCCGATCGCCGCACCGCTGCCGGTTCAAACAGGGCCGCTTCCAACAGCAAATTGGTCGTGCTGCTATCAACCTCCGTTTCCTCACCACCCATCACGCCGGCCAGGGCGATCGGGCGATCGTTCCCCGTAATCAACAGTGCCTGGGGCGAGAGCGATCGCTCCTGACCATCCAGAGTTTTCAGCGTTTCGCCTGCCCGGCCATAACGCACCCCGATCGCCAGCTCCGAACCACCGCAGACCCCTTGCAGTCGATCGCGATCAAAGGCATGGAGCGGCTGACCCCACTCCAACATCACCCAGTTGGTCACATCCACCACATTGCTAATCGGCCGCACGCCCGCCGACTGCAAGCGGCGCTGCAACCAATCCGGCGACGGGCCGATCGTCACGCCCTCAATCACCGTCCCCACATAGGTCGGACAAGCCTTGGATTCGCTAACCCGCACCGTCACCCCCGATCCCAGGCGATCGGGCAAAGTCGCCGTCGTTGGCGGCAGTGTCACCGCACCCCCCACCAGCGCCGCCACTTCCCGGGCAATTCCCACCATGCTCAACGCATCGGCCCGGTTTGCCGTTGAAGTCACGTCCAAAATCACATCGTCCAGCCCCAACAGCGGCCGCACATCCATCCCCGCCGCCAGAGACTCGCCCTCCGCAAACACGTGGATCCCTTCCGACTCCTTCGCCAGGCCCAGTTCACTCAGGGAACAAATCATGCCCGCCGAGGGAACCCCCCGCAGCTTCGTGGGTTTCAGCTTCAAATCCACCGCTGGCAGATAGGTACCCACCGTTGCGACGGCCACCGTTTGCCCCGTCGCCACATTCTTCGCGCCGCAAACAATTGTTAAGGGTTCCGCCTGACCCACATCCACCGTACAAACACTCAGGCGATCGGCGTTGGGATGTTGCTGGCGATCGAGCACTTTGCCCACCACCACCCCATCAGCCAACGCCCGCAAATCCTCGATGGATTCCACCTCAAACCCTGATAAGGTCAGAGTTTCGGCTAACTGCTCCGCCGTCGCGTTGAAGGGGACCAGTTCACGCAGCCAGTTCAAAGAGATACGCATGAATTCAGTCTATCGATCGAGAATTGAATACTTCAGGTGGCGTGGTACTAGCCGAAGAACGGTAGTGGTTCTGTTCCATCCCAGCCCCAGACGCATAACCAACCCACTGCTGCTAAACCTTGGTCTCTAAACCTTGGTCTCTAGACCTGGGCTAACCCAACCCGACGGGACACCATCCGCTGGCCATCTCCCGTTGGGTATCCCCCCTTAGGCATCATCGAGCGTGCTTGAGCGACCCACCCTGAGCCACAAAAGTCACCCACAAAGCTACAAAGTGTTCGGAAAGGTCAGCCAATTGGCGCAGCAGCACAGTAGGCTAGGAACGTCAGAGGCGCATCACTGCTCCCGGATGAGCATACTGCTGGGGGAACATCCCGGAAACTAGGCGTGATTGCTGCTAAATCTAAGCAACTCGAACAATCGAACACACCATTCCCTGAGGGGTGATCACCCTTCGGAAATTGATATTCCGGGAACCAACCAACCCCATCACCCAAGACGGAGGGCAGTTTGCCAAGGGACTATCTTAGCGCTCTTGGTTGGGCCAAGGGCTGATTTTCCGGGTGTCTGTGGGATCCCGCCCGATCAAAATCAGCATCACAACCCCTGCTTCGCTGGCCATAAGTCATCACCACCCGGTGAACGGGGGCGGAATTTAGGTCAGCGAAGTGGACTGAATCCTTGGCGAATCACGCCTTTGTCAATGGCATGGTGAATGGCAAGGTTGTGTGAAATTTGGATGAAGCTAACCCGTCATCCCAGATCTCAATCCCAAATCTATCTGTGTCATTGATAACTCGTATGCTCCGAAAGAATACGTAAACAGCCCTAGCCACTGAATCCCAAAAACGCTGCCAATTAACGCTTTATCCGAGTCTGTGAATAGTTGGTGCTGATCCGCAAGAGCAATCCTTAAGCAATCAAAGTCACCACTACCCAACTCCTTCAAACCCGTGCAACGATGAGCGCCTTTGGTATCGTAGAGATGAAAGATGCTGCTCGGGCTTGCAACGCATCGACCCCGCAACCGGATCGACTCTGCAATCCTTGGTGATGCCGGATGAGCTATTGCCTAAACCCTGCCTGTCCCCACCCCGAAAATCCCGACGAGGCCGAACGTTGTCAAACTTGCGGCTCATCGTTGCTACTGGGCGATCGCTATCGCATCCTCCGTGCCCTTGGCCAGGGGGGGTTTGGCGCGACGTTTTTGGCAGAAGATATCTCCCTGCCCGGTAGCCCCAAGTGCGTCATTAAGCAATTACGACCTGCTACCACCGCGCCCCATGTATTTGAAATGGCGCGTAATCTTTTCCAGCGGGAAGCCAAAACCCTGGGCAAAATTGGCAATCATCCCCAAATTCCCCAACTCTTGAACTTCTTTGAACGGGATAAGGAGTTTTATCTTGTTCAGGAATTTGTGGATGGCATGACCCTGAAGGGTGAAGTGAAAAAGAACGGCCCCTACAGTGAAGCGGCTGTTCGGCAATTTCTCAGCGAAGCCCTGCCCATTCTGCAATACGTCCATTCCAATAAGGTCATTCACCGAGATATCAAGCCGGATAACCTCATTCGACGGGAACAGGATAAACGGCTGGTCCTCATTGACTTTGGCGCGGTAAAAGATCAGGTGCAAACGGGCCCCGTCTCTGACCAAACGGCCTTGACGGCGGTGTCGGTGGGAACCCCCGGCTATGCTCCACCGGAACAGCTCTCCCTGCGCCCTGTTTATGCCAGTGATATCTATGCCTTGGGTGCAACTTGCATCTATTTGCTAACGGGGCGATCGCCCAAGGATTTGGACTATCACCCCACCACCGGTGAAATGATGTGGCAGAAATACGTCCACATCAGCGCTCACTTGGCCAATGTGCTGAAGAAAATGCTGGAAATTGCCGTCAAAAACCGGTATCAGCGTTCCGAAGACATCCTGCGGGCCCTCGACCTGGAGCCTTACATGGACGACTTGGCGCAGAGTATGGCGCTACCGGTCAGCACCGAGCCAACCCGTCCTTCTATGGGAGGGAATTTTGGTGGGCCGCCCGTTGCCAACAACACTTCCCGTTTAGCCCAGTCCATCCGTGCCCGTCGATCGCGCCCTGAATTAACTGGTGGTCTCAGCACGGGTAGCTCCTTATCGGGGGCAGCCGGCAACAGCGGTCGGGTGAGCGGCGGCAACAAACCCAAAGCCGGTGGCCCCATGCCATGGCTCAAGGGCAATGAAGTTCAAACCTATTACGCCAAAGGCCGCCGGGATTTTGCCGCCCACAACATCAGTCGTGGGGAACTGCCAAACGTCAACCTATCCGGCTGTATTTTTCGAGAGTCAAAGCTCGATAAGACAAACTTGCAGGGATCGAATTTAACGGAAGCAAACTTCGCCAAAGCCAGCTTGCTAGAGGCTAATTTACGCGGGGCCCAGCTCATTCGCGCCTATTTCCATACGGCGAATTTAGCCAAGGCCGACTTCCGCAAAGCCGACCTCAGCTACGCCAATTTTACGAATGCCAACCTTTCCGGGGCTAACTTCTGTGGCGCGAACCTGACCGGGGCCAAAATTGACGAAGAGCAGTTGGCGGTTGCTAAAACCAACTGGATGACCATCATGCCCAGTGGTAAGCGCGGCTTCATGTAGAGCGCGCTGGATTGGGTTTTTGGGATCCGATTTTTGGAATCGGGGTTGATCGATCGCGCCTCCCACTTTGCCCAGTCGCTCACTGGCTCCCTCGAATCAACCCCTGATCTCAGTGGTCATGGCAGCGTGGTGATCTCGGCAGCCTACTGGGTATCAGTGTTTTGGATACGCATACTGATGTCCAGCCAACGAGATTGGGTCATCGGCGCACTGGTGGAAACGTAATCTACGCCGGTTTGCGCGATCGATCGCACCGTAGCCAGCGAAACATTGCCCGAAGCCTCAATTTTGATATGAGGAGCCTTGGCGCGAATCATGGCCACCGCCTCCCTCATCATCGCCAGCGGCATGTTGTCCAACATGATGATGTCTACCCCCGCTGCGATCGCCTCTGCCACTTGCGCCAGGGATTCCGTTTCCACCTCGATCATCAAGGGATAGGGACAGAGCGATCGAACATGTTCCACCGCCACCGCCACCCCACCAGCCGCCGCCAAGTGGTTATCCTTCAACATCACCGCATCATCCAGCCCCATACGGTGATTGACCGCACCCCCAACCTGAGCTGCATATTTCTCCAAAATCCTGAGTCCTGGAATCGTCTTCCTCGTATCCGCTAGCTGTGTGGGAAGTCCAGTCAGTTGCTCCACATACTGACTAGCCAGCGTTGCCACCCCGCTCAAGCGCATTACCAAATTCAACGCCACCCGCTCGCCACTGAGAAGCGCCTCCAATGGCCCTGACACCTGGGCTAGCAGTTGTCCAGGTACACAGGCAACACCTTCCTCTACTTCAGCACTCCACACCACCCGATCGTCCAGCAATTGGAAAACACGCCCCGCGATCGGCAGCCCAGCAATCACGCCCTCAGCCTTCGCAATCCAAGTCGCCTGTCCCCATGGCTCCTTCGCCGCACCTCGAACCACCGCCAACGTTGCTCGATCGCCCCGCCCCAAATCCTCCAGCAACCACCCTTGCAGTAGCCCATCAACCTGTAGCCAACCCGGCAACATGCCCTTAGCCATATCCACACGCCCTTCAAAAACAACGCGCCCAAGCCTAACTCGACTTGAGCGCCCCACCGCAACCGGTCAATCAAAAATTTTTTCAGCGTCCAGAATGTTGGCTGTAAGGGAGTTTGGGGAATTTGGGGAATGTGCGCGAAAATTTTTTTTCAAAAAGTGTTGACAAGTTCGAGAAAGGTTGTTAATTTAATAAAGCGCTGAGGG